>JAQVUB010000253.1 GCA_028699735.1 Lentisphaeria bacterium
AGAGTGAATCAGGGCGTTTTCATTCTTTTTCCCGCATCCGAAAATGCATCACATCTTGCCGCCCCCCCCAAGTACTTTCCAGATACAACCCCCTCGTGGTGAATAGGAATCCGGATGACTTCTATGAATGAGCATGTTTCTGTATGACTTTCTATGATTCTTCTTGCAAACCCGCTTTTGCAGCACTATTTTTCCGGCGTGGTTCAGACGACTCCCCTCCCCACCCACCGGGGGCTGACCATACCCCTCGCGCGCGAGGGGCGGGGCGGGGAGGGATGTTTGACAAGCAGTGACCATTTATGACAAGTCTACCATTTTCGTTTTGTGCGCGATACGGAAATGGAAACAAATCTTGTCTGCTTCCAACGAGATAAATGTTTTAATGTAAACGCCCTGGAGAGTGAATGCAGTGCCCGATTTCCGCTTCTTCATCAAACTTTGCCTCCTCTGCCTGATGCTGAATTACGTGCAGACAGCCCAGGCAGAACCTGGTAAACTGCGCATTCTCTCCCTGTCAGCAGCTGCAACCCATATCCTGACTGCGCTGGAGCACCCTCCGACTGCTATCGATCAGTATGGCCTGATTGCCGTTGGCGACAACCCGCCCCCAGTGCTGGGACGAGGCAGCGCGGTCTCTCTTGAAAAAGTCACCGAACTGCAAATCAACTGCGTCATTCTATGGCATTATCAAAGGGATGCCGAACGCCTTTTTCGCAGCCGTGGACTGCAGGTTTTGCAGGTTCAACCCCTCCGCCTGCACACATATCCGGATCTGCTGACAAGACTGGGAAAGCTTACCGGAAAAAAAGAAAGAGCTGTTGAACTGTGCGCAAAATTCAAGGAAGATCTAAAGTCCCTGATCGACCAGCAATCGACCAGACGCCCCATCCGTGTCTACTTTGAACTCTACAGTGAATGGAAGGCCGTCGGCAATCAATCCTTCCCGGGTGATCTGCTCCGGGTATCCGGCGGACTCTGCCCGGTTGAAAAGACGAGCCTGCTCAGCCCGGAAAAGATCCTTGAATTCTCTCCTGAAGTCATTTTTTTTATTGATGGCTCTGCTGATCCCAGGGAGCTTGCCCGACGCCCCGGGCTGTCGCGTTCGTCGGCGGCTCGTTTCAAACGCATTCATGCCGTCGACCGCCGCCTGATCACCGAAGGACTGGCAATCATCGAGGCGATCGACTTTTTCCGCCAAAAACTCAACGAAGCGAGGTAAACAAAATGTCTTTTTCCCGGGTAACCTGGAACCCGCAATATGATTTTGCCACTCTGCACAACTGGGGCTGCAATTTCCATTGTTCCTACTGCAGCTACAAACTGCGCAGCGGTGCTGCCGGGAGACCCGGCTTTGCCGCACCCAAACCCGAGCGTTTTCTGACGGTGCAGGAACTGAAAGAAACTCTCCTTTCCGTCAAACCAGGTAAAGTTTATTTCATGGGTGGAGAACCGACCACCGCCTCTGAAATCGAAGAGATGCTCGAATTTGCCAAAACAGAATTGGGGGCAGTCACACGTCTGGGGCATACCAATGGCAGCCGGCTGCCACTGCCTTATCTGGATGGGGCCAATGTCGGCTTCAAAGCCTGGAACGAAGAGCTGCACATGAAAATCACCGGGAGACCCAAAAGCCTCATTTATGACAACTTCCGTGCAGCTGTAGAAGCCGGTCTGAAGATGGCCGCCAATATGGTTTTCATCCCGGAACTGGTCGGCCTTGCTGAACTCGAAGGACTCGTACGTTTTCTGGCTGAACTCAACCCGGAAATCCCTTTCCATATCATGGGCTATATCCCTGTGCCCGGGCAAACCTGGAGACGCCCGGATGCCCAGGAAATGGAAGAAGCCATGCAAAGGTGCAAACAGTACCTGCCCCATGTCAACTGCTCACATCTGAGCAGTGAAGAAGCGCTGAACCTGGAAGCTAGAGACGATCGTTTCAAAGTCCAAATCATCGCAGGGGCCTGAGATGAAATATCTGACCGCCGCAACGCTGCTGCTCTTCCTGATCTCCTGGGGAATTGGTGCGGGCAATTGCGGCTTCTCTGAAATCGGATTGCTGTTCAGCGGACAGGAAATCAGCCCAGCCGCCAGAACTATCCTGCTCGAGTTGCGATTGCCGCGTCTACTGGCTGCCTTCCTCACCGGCGGCATGCTGGCAGCAGCCGGCTGCGCAAGCCAGAACCTCTTTCGCAATGATCTGGCTTCGCCGCATGTCCTCGGCGTCGTCAACTCCGCTGCTCTGGGAGCCGTTTGTGGACTGCTCGCTGGTGGATTTCTGCAAACACCGATGAGCATCCTCGCCGGAATCCTGTCCCTGCTGCTGATCCTGCTTCCCGGCAAACGCTGGGGCTGGGATGCCCCCACCCTGATCCTGGCAGGGATCGCCGTCAATGCCTTCGCCGCTGCAATGACCTCAGGCGCGCTCTATCTGGCTGATGAACGCCTCGCCTCACTCGTCTTCTGGCTGCTGGGAGGTTTCTGGCGAATCAGCTGGACAAATACCTTCCTGCTCGCCACCGCTGCCCTGCCCGGCTGGGCAATCCTGTACTACCTTTCCCCAGAAATGGATTTACTGCTGCTAGGCGACCGCAGCGCCGGACTCTCTGGCGTTCAGTTAAAAAAAGTCAAACCCCTGGCTCTTTTCTGTATTGCGCTTCTTACGGCAGTCGCAGTGAGCTGTTGCGGAGTCATTGGCTTTGTCGGGCTGGCAGTACCGCATATCGTGCGCATCTTCGCAGGAGCCTCCTTCCGCAAACTGCTGCCGGCAGCCATTTTCAGCGGCGGCATGCTGCTGCTGGCCGCTGATCTTCTCGCTCGCACCCTGGCTGCCCCCCATGAAATTCCGGTCGGTATCCTGACTGCCCTCAGCGGAGGCCCTTTTTTCTTCTGGTTGCTCCTGCGAAAAGGAGGAAAAAGTGCGCTTTGAATTGCATCAAATCGAGTTTTCACATGCCGGGGCTGAACGTAAAACGCTGAACCGCATCAGCGCGGTTTTTGAAAGCGGGCACTTTTACGGAGTCTTCGGACCCAATGGCAGCGGCAAAAGCACCCTGCTGAAAATGATCACTGCAGAACTCCGCCCTGACAAAGGACATTGCGAACCGCACTTGTCACCGGAAAATCGGGCTCGTATCCTGTCCCTGGTCGAACAGGAACTGCCACCGAGAATTCCCTTGAAGGTGCGGGAAGTCGTTGCCCTGGGACGATATCCCTGGCGAGGACATCCGGAAAACCCGGCCATGGTCGAATCGGCTCTCGAAGCACTTTCCTTGCTGCCTTTTGCAGAACGCCCTTACGACCAGTTAAGCGGGGGTGAAAAGCAACGGGTCATGCTGGCCAGAGCCATCGCCCAGAATACGGAGTTGCTGCTGCTCGATGAACCGGCCAGCTCCCTTGACCTTAACCACCAGATCGAGTTTTACCGCTTCCTGCAAAAACTCGCCCGGCAGGGACGCTGTGTGATCATGGTCTCCCAGGACCTCTTTCTGGCACCACAATACCTCGACTGGATGCTCCTGCTCAAAGAGGGTGTACTCGCTGCCGAAGGAAAACCAGCCGAAATCATGACCAATGACATGATCAAACAGGTCTTCGGCTGTTCTCTGCCCAACATTATTTTCCATTCCGGATTCCGTGCATAGCAGAGATGAATGCCCCCCGCCTGACAACCGATGCGAAGAGCATTCAACAATACGCAACAAAGGAAGAAAAAATGCCAACAAAAAGGTAGTGGAGTGTTGTTCCAACTATGATTCTTTGGCAATCTTTATCTTTTCTTCCAACTGCTTGAGTTCATTCAAGTCATCTTGGTCGGCCAACTTTGCTTCATAAGCTTTGCGTCGCTGATTAAACTGGTCATAGATTTTCTTGACCTGCTCCTCCATCTCGGCATTGGTAACTTTTCCTTTGTCACACAACACCGCTTTGCTCTGGAATTGCAGCAGCAAATCGACATTCTGCCGCCAGAAGACCAAGGTCAAATCATGGTGCTCCTGGGTGCAGTTCCCAAAAGTAGGTAGTCCCTGCCCCGGGCACCCGAGACCGTTCAGGCGTGGGAGTGCTAACAGAAATCGCAACCGGGCCGGTTACGCCACATTTTAAACCTGAACCCTGAACCCTTTCTGGACGGCCTCTACCTACTTTTGGGAACTGCACCCGTGCTCCTTCACCCGTAACTCGGCAGTTTCCAGAAAAATAGTGACCAGGCGGTTCAATGTATCGATTTCATCGGCAGTGAGGTAATTTTTGGCAATGATTACATCACCTTTGCGCACTATGTTGCCAGCCCAGGAAGTCAGACCCATATTCTCCACATCCACATTGGCACGGGACATGACGATTTCTGCGGCTGTCATGCCTGCCACAGCGTACAACAGCTTGTTCTGAGTTTCTGCAAAGAACATCTGTATGGTTTTGTCCGTAGCATCATAGTCACTGCTCAACGCAAATAAATCACGTAACTTCTGGTAGAAGCGCTTCTCGGAGGCGCGGATGTCACGAATTCGACAAAGCAATTCATCAAAATAGTCAGGCCGCCCATCGGGATTCTTAAGCCTTTCGTCATCCATCAAAAATCCCTTGACCAGATACTCCGACAAATTACGGTTGGCCCACTGCCGAAATTGTGTGCCTCTTAGTCCGCGTACCCGGAAGCCTATGGCCAGGATCATCTCCAGTGAATAGTATTCAACGGGGTAATTCTTCCCGTCGGTGGCAGTTGTTAAGTAATTCTTAACTACTGAATTTCTCTTCAATTCATTTTCTTCCAATATGTTGCGTATATGCATTGAGATATTTGGCACAGAGGTGGCAAAAAGTTTTGCAATCTGCT
>JAQVUB010000254.1 GCA_028699735.1 Lentisphaeria bacterium
AACACGGACGGAACACGGACGGAACACGGACGGAACACGGACGGAACACGGACGGAACACGGACGGAACACGGACGGAACACGGACGGAACACGGACGGAACACGGACGGAACACAGACGGAACATGTTTTTTCAAAAAAAACAATTTATTGGTTTGGATATAGGTTCATCTAGTACGAAGGCGGTGCTCTTTGAACGGCATGGGAAAGCGCTTCGCCTGGTATGCTGCCAGGAAACTGTTCATGAAGCGGAAGGGATTCTGAACGATCAGGAACTCATCCAGGAGATCGGTTTTTGGCTGAAAGAGAATTCCTGGCAGGCAATACCCGCCTGTTTGGGCATTCCGCAGTATTATGGTTCGACGATGCTTGCGGATTTTCCGGGCGGGAACAAAGGGAAGATTGCCAGGATGGTGGCATTTGAGACGCGGCAGCTGGCCGGGGTTTCGGAAGAAAGTTTTGTGCATTCCTGGCAGGTTTTTCCGGCGGCATTTGGTCGTCCATGTCCGGTATTGATAACTATTTGCAATGCTACTGCGGTCAATGAGCGTCTGCAATCTTTTAAAGAAAAGGCACAGGGAACTGCGATTTCTGCTGCATTGCATGCTCTGGCTCTTCTGAATGCCTTTGTTGATCTTGAAAAAGAGCGGGCTGGTTCGGAGAAGCCGGTTCTGTTGCTGGACCTTGGGCTGACTTCCTCTACGGTGGTGATTGCCGCCGCGGGTCAGCCGCTCTATACCGGCACTTTGTCTTTTGCGGGGGAACGTTTCAATAAAGCCCTGAACAATCGGCAGTATCAGCTTTTGGATGGCGAGGGATTGCAGCGTCTGCAAAATGTCAATCTTAGCGATGAAAGCGAGCGTTCACCGATGCTGCTCGCTGCGCGGCAGCTCGAAGATGAGATTCAGCAGGCAGTTGAACATTGGCGTTCTGTGGAGAAAGAGGCTCTTGCCAAGACCCCGGTGGCTGAAGTCTATTTGTGCGGAGGTGCCAGTCGTATCGGCACTCTGCAGAATTGGCTGCAGAGCCGTCTGGAAGTCCCCGTGCATGTTTTGGGGCCGCGATGGGATGGGCAAATCCGACCGGAATTTGTCACGGCCTGGGGGCTGGGCCTGCAGGCCGCCGGAAAAGGGGCCGTAGAAATCGAATTGCTTCCGGAACCTTTGCGCTGGGAAAAACAGCGCAGGCGACGTTTTCCGTTGCTGATTGCAGCGCTTGCCATCTTTATGCTGGCGTTCAGCTTCTGGCAGTTCCATCAGTTTCAAACGTTGGTAAAAGAGACAGCTGCCATGCAGAAACAGACCAGCCAGCTAGCTGTCAGCGGTTCTCTTACCGATGAACTGAACCGCTTGCAAAGCCAGCTTCTCAGCCATGAACAGCAGCTGATTCCTCTGTTGACTGCCGGCAGACAAACCGTCAGGCTGCGGGATGCGATCCAGGCTATGGCCAAGGCCTGCGGCAAGGAAGACTGGTTTATTTATCTCGGCGATGAAGACAGTTTTCAGCCCCTCAGCGAAAAATCCTCAGGACGTTTCACAACGCCTGCTGTCCAACAAAGCCTTTTTTCTGCAACGCCGCCTGCAGCTCCTGCATCCGCAGCCGCCTCTGAGGAATTTCCGCAGCGCCTTCTGCCAGGCACACGCGCTCGTATCCATAATTTCATCAGTGCCGGATATACGCCGTTCGTTCCTGCTCAACCCTATGAACAGGTTCGTAACATCGCTCGTCATTTGCAGGAACAGGGCGGCTTTGCAGGGGTGGATCTGCTCCCGGAACGGGTACGCGTCACCCGCGAAGACATTTTTCAACCATGGCAGCTGTTCTTCCGGCGCTTGCCTGATTTACAATTCCGCACCTTCATGTTCAAAATGCCACTGGAGGATGAACAAGGAAAAGGGAATTGAATGGACTTGAATGGAATGGATAAGTGACGTTCTGTCCGTGTTCCGTCCGTGTTCCGTCCGTGTTCCGTCCGTGTTCCGTCCGTGTTCCGTCCGTGTTCCGTCTGTGTTCCGTCCGTGTTCCGTCCGTGTTCCGTCCGTGTTCCGTCCGTGTTCCGTCCGTGTTCCGTCCGTGTTCCGTCCGTGTTCCGTCCGTGTTCCGTCCGTTTCGTTTTATGAAGAAGTTACTGATCATCCATCAATACGTTCTTGTGGCTGCTCTGCTTGCGATCGGGTTGCAGGCTGCGTTTTATTTTTTTCTGTTGCGGCCCCGTCAAGCGGGTCATGCTGCGGCCGGCAAGGAGTTGGCGCGCATGCAGGAACGCCTTGCCGCCAGCAACTGGCCTCAGGATGCGGACAAGTTGCAACAGTTATTGCAGGAGTACCGCTTACAGTTGAAAGGGGATCAGAGCAGCCCCGGGATTGAGCAGCAGACTGCCAGCCTGCTGGCTCAGGCCAGCCGCATGTATGATGAAAAAATCCGCGAACTCTACGGCAATAAAAATGATTTCTACCGAAATGTCTCCAGACTGGATTTTCAGGAAGAGTTCAACCGCCTGCAAACCCGGCTGCAGAGTCAGGGAATTACTTTGCAAAGCAGCATTTTGAATTTAACTGAGGATACGATATCTGCCTATAATTATCAGTTGATGTTGCAATTGTGGACTCTGGAAGCGATCTGCAAGCGTTTTCAGGCGTCGGGTTTGCAGACCACGAATCCGTTGGCTGTAAAAGCGCGTGGCAGTATTTCGAAGGCAGAAATCCGTTTGTTGGCTTTGCAGGCTTTTTTCCGTGAAGAGAAGGCCGAACGTCCCTTCCTTCTTGAATTCCCGGTTGCTGTGACTTTGTATGGCACCCTTGAGCAATTTCTGGAATTTTGCCAGAGTCTGCATTCTGAAGATGTTTTCCTTGCTCTTCGGAACATTTCCTTGACTGCACTTCCCCCCGCGCAACTGAAAGCAGATTCCGGGGGGCTGGCGGAGAATGGTGTTTTGCGTCTGGAAATGGTCTGTGCCGGATATTACCAGTATTGAGACAAAACTTGTAATGCGTATGATGAATCTGGGTAACAGAGGATTTCTTTTTGAACAACAAAAAGCACAAAACGACCCGAAAAAATTTCATGGGGAGCTGCTTTGTCTGCGTGAATGCGTTGTTCATTCCATGAAATTTTTTCGGGTCATTAGTGTCTTTCGTTGTAAAAAACTTCCACTGCCACCCAGCTTTGCTGACGCATAACCAAAACTTTAAGTGGTCAAACCCATGCAAGAACCGGACAATTTTTTTAAAGAGGAATGGGAGGCGGTCATACTGGCTGGCGTCCTTCTGATCAGTGTCATCTGCTTGGGTCTGTCGTTCTTCAGAGCCCCGCGCCAGCAGAATTTCAGCACAGAGTCTGCCGCGGGCAATCGCTATCAGCCACTTTTAAACAAAGACGCCTTTGCTTTCCTGACTCAGAACCCGGATGGCGAGTTGTCACGAAATCCTTTTCAGTTTCAAATCCGGGTTGCCATACCTGAAGCTAAAGCAGCTTCTCCAGTCGGAAAAATAACACCGGAAAAAACAGGGGAGGTTCAGCCTGTCTTGGAGACGGCGGAAATTCCTGAAGAGCTTGTCGAGGAGGCGGCAAAAGTTGTGCAGCAACCCGTCTACCAACTCATGCGAAAACGCCTGACTTATCTATACAGTCAGGCGGATAATACCGGCAAAACAAGCGTAGTGATAAAAATCAGTTCTGTCGACGGGAGAGAAGAACTGCATACACCGGGTGCCGGTGATAAAGTGCTTGGAATGACAGTTCTCTCCATTGGCGCAGAAAAACTGAGTTTGCTTGATGCATCGGGAAGACAGGTGAATATTCCTTTCGGCGAAGCAAAAACAGTGCTTGTGCGTGAACAACAATAGGGGGCAGGGGGCAGGGGGCGTAAGTTGTAAATGGTGAGTTGTAAGTTGTGGGCGCAGGTATTGATATCAGTAGTACCGCCCATTCCCATGGCTTAGGTAATTCTGAAGGATTATATTGTCTGAATTGCCGTTTCAGTCCGAATGGGCTGCCACAGTGTTTTAAGCTTTTCGAGTAGTGTTTGCGCAATGTACCTTGAAAAAATACAAACTCCGTCGGATTTACAAGTTTTGTCAAATATTCAGCTCATTGAACTTTGCGCTGAAGTGCGTCAAACCATTATTCAAACGGTTGGGCAACATGGCGGGCATCTGGCCTCCAATCTGGGCAGTGTTGAATTGACCGTCGCCTTACATAAAACCTTTAAAATTCCAGACGATGCGCTGATTTTTGATGTGGGACATCAGGCCTATACTCATAAACTTTTGACCGGACGCAAACAGCAATTCTGCAATTCTCTGCGCCGGTTCAATGGCTGCAGCGGGTTTGCCAGTTCAACTGAATCCACTTACGATACCGGGACTTCCGGACACGCGGGAACAGCGATTTCACTGGCCTTGGGCTTGGCTTCAGCACGTCGCAAAACTGGACAGCCTGGGAAAGTGATCGCTCTCGTGGGAGATGGTTCTTTGAGCAATGGGATTTCCTTTGAAGGGCTGAATGCCGGCGGCAAAAATGCAGAGAATCTGATTATTGTTCTCAACGACAATCAGATGTCCATTTCACCCAACGTTGGAGCGTTGGCGCACTGCCTGAACCGGGTGATTTCAGGCGGTACCTACAACCGGATGAAAAAAGCCGTGCGCGGTTTTTTCAGCCGCTGGCCCAGTCTGAAAAAATCATATTTGCGTCTGCGTCGCATTCAAAATGCGCTGAAATATCTTTTGTTGCCGCCAGGCATTTTCTTTCAGGAGCTGGGCTATCGCTATCTGGGGCCGGTTGACGGGCATGATCTCCCTGCACTTCTGC
>JAQVUB010000255.1 GCA_028699735.1 Lentisphaeria bacterium
GTGGCCTGGCGGCCTTGCTTGCCCTGGGCTGGTATGTCACGCCCCTTCGGGGTTAAGACTCGTCCGTGTTCCGTCCGTGTTCCGTCCGTGTTCCGTCCGTGTTCTGTCCAAGAATCTTCTTCTAAAACAAGAAATGTGATGATAGTAGTACGAAATTTTTCGTGCCTTTCGTGGTTAAAAATTGGGTTGATGGGCTTGTTTCGTCCGTAGAATGTATTTTTCGAAAAATGTATTAAATTAAACGGTTTACGGAATTTTCATCCCGAGTTGTTTTATACAGGATTTAGTTATGCGGACACCGATTACTGCTGCTGAGTTGCGTCATTTATTCATTGAGTTTTTCAAGAGCCACGGGCACGCTGAGATCAAGAGTGCGCCATTGGTACCGGAGAACGATCCGACCTGTCTTTTCACGACGGCCGGCATGCATCCTTTGGTTCCATATTTGCTTGGGGCGAAGCATCCTTCCGGCAAACGTCTGACGGATGTGCAGAAATGTTTGCGCACTGGCGATATTGATGAAGTGGGCGATCCCTTCCATCTGACCTTTTTTGAGATGCTGGGCAACTGGTCTCTGGGCGATTATTTCAAGGAAGAGGCCATTGCCATGAGCTTTGCTTTTCTTACGGAAAAGCTGGGTTTCCGCAAAGAGGAAATCAAGGTGACCTGTTTTGCCGGGGATGAGAATGCTCCGAAAGACGAAGAGGCCGCCAGCATTTGGCGGAAGCATGGCATCCCTGAACAAAATATCTATTTTCTTGGCAAAAAGGACAATTGGTGGGGTCCTGCCGGGCAGTCGGGTCCCTGCGGACCCGATACGGAAATGTTTGTTCCTTTGGACCGTCCGGATTGCGGGTCGGATTGCGGGCCGGCCTGCGGTTGCGGCAAATGGGTGGAAATCTGGAATGATGTCTTCATGCAGTACAACAAGACGCTGGATGGACAGTATATTCCGCTTGAACACCCCAATGTCGACACGGGTATGGGCGTCGAGCGGGTTACCGCCTTCATGCAGGGCGTGAAGAGCGCCTATCAGACTGAACTCTTCCGTGGGATTTTTGCCTGCATCAAGGAGTTGTCGGGAAGGGAAGATGCGGATTATGATTGCCGCAGTGCCCGGATTGTTGCCGAGCACATGCGCGCGGCCACCTTTCTGATCGGTGACGGTGTCAAGCCCAGTAACGTCGATCAGGGCTATGTCTTGCGCCGGCTGATCCGGCGCGCTATCCGGGAAGCGCGCAAAATCGGCATAACGCAGAGCTTCACCAATTCGATTGCGGCAGTTGTCATCTCCGAGTACTCTTCTGTTTATCCGGAATTAAGTCAGCAGGAAACCGTTATCCATGAGGAATTCATCCGGGAAGAGGAACAATTCGGGAAAACTCTCGAAAATGGCACTCGTGAGTTTAACAAGCTGATTGACCGCATTCCGGAATTTGTGGCGAAGAAGGTGATCAGCGGGAAACATGCCTTTAATCTCTATGAGACCTATGGTTTTCCGCTGGAACTGACCGTCGAAATGGCCAAAGAGCGCGGTTTTGAGGTGGATGAAACAGGCTTTCATGAAGCCTATGAAAAGCATCAGGCTTTGTCGCGTGCTGGTGCCGAGCAGAAGTTCAAAGGCGGGCTGGCCGATCAGTCCGATGCGACTGCCGCGCTGCATACTGCTACGCATCTGCTGCATAAAGCCCTTCGCAAAGTGCTCGGTGAACATGTCGCTCAAAGCGGATCGAATATCACCGCAGAACGTCTCCGCTTCGATTTCAGCCATCCGGACAAAATGACCCCGGAACAACTCACCGAAGTTGAACGCATCGTTAATGAGCAGATTCAGAAGGATCTTCCTATTACCTGTGAAGAGGTTTCCCTCGAAGAAGCGCGCAAACGCGGGGCTATCGGCCTGTTTGGTGAAAAATACGGAGAAGTCGTCAAGCTCTATACAATGGGCGATTTCTCGATGGAAATTTGCGGTGGACCGCATGCCACGCATACCGGGGCACTGAAGAGCTTCAAAATCGTCAAGGAAGAGAGCTCAAGCCGCGGCGTGCGCCGCATTAAAGCAGTTCTGGGTTGATTTTTTAACAACGAAAAGCACGAAAAGACCCGAAAAAAATTCATGGGAAGCAGCTTTGACTGCGGGTATGCATTGTGTATCCCCATGAATTTTTTTCGGGTCTTTTCGTGCTTTTCGGTGTTAAAAAAACTGAGGCTACCCAGCTTGACCACAACTGCCCCCTGCCCCTGCCCCCTCTATCAAATAAACCAGCCGCCGGTTGCCACCATACGATAGCGGGTATCGCAGACGCCCATGGTATCGGGTTTCAGCTCCAGTTCAGGGATTGAGTTTATTTTGCCCGCGAGCAGTTCCTGTATTCGGCGGCTGGTTTCGCGGTATCTTTCTTTGAGTCCGCCCAGTTTGATTTGCATGATTTCGAGGCCATCGTATTTATAGCTTCGCACCCACTGGCGCCGGAACGACTGGCACAGGCCGTCAATGGCTGCCAGCACGGCATCCGTTTTTGCTTCGCTGAGGGTTTTCAATTCGGCGAGATTCCGGTTGTTGTAGGCCTTGCAAAGTTGCATGCGGAATTCGATTTTATACTTGAGGGTATTGGCGCAATGCCAGGCATGATCGATATGTCCGGCATTCCAGTCATGGCTTCGATGCGGATTGAGCTCATTCATGATCTGCTTCAGGGATTCCAGGTATTCCTCCCAGACAGTTGATTTGAAGGTACGGTATTCATGCCAGACAATGCCCATCAGCGGGTCATCCCAAAGAGCCATTGAGGCATTCAGGCGCCAGGGAGGATTGCCATGACGCTTCCGGTTTTCTTCGCTCATGTCCGTATCTCGCACTGTAATATTGAGGTCTGATGCGATTAACTGGCGTTTGTAGCTGGTGCCGAAAATCCCGCTGAAGAATTTTTCTATGCGTTCATCGTCGCTGGATTGATTGAAAGCTTCATCTGCTGCCCAGGCCAGTCCCGCAAAAGCGGAATCGAATTCGCAGTATCCGCCGTCATCTCCCCACATGGTATAGATGATTTCGCGGACGCCTTCTTTGCGGCAGGCTTTCAGGCAGGGTCTCACAGTAGCGGTGGTGATTTCATGATCATACCAGAGCTTGACCCAGGTCCAGACACCCGAAGCCATGACCACGGGTTTCTTGCCCAGACCACGGTGCAGCTGCAGCATTTTCCGGTAGAATTCCTCATCGCGGTGATAGTAATCCCAGTAAACCAATTGCGCTTCCGGAGCAATGGCCGCTTTGACTTCCTCTGGAATCTTCGTATTCAGATCATAATAACTCAAATTTTCGTTACCCAGGCGAAAATACATGTCGCTCCAGATCATCGGACGGAGCTGAAATCCATTGCAGATTTCACAGACCCGTTTCAGATGGCGGTTGTACAGGTCGAAAGCATTCTGCTTGCCATACAAATCCTGAAAGCGCCCGCGGCCCAGATCATGGGTTTCGTCCATGCCGATATGAATGCGACGCGAGGATAGCGCCTCGCTCCAGAAATTCAGCATTTTCCGGATCAGCTTATAGCTTTCTTCATGGTCAACCAGAATGACATTGTCGGTATCTTTGACATGGGCATAGGCCGGCCAGCGCAAAATGGGTTCCAGATGCCCCAGCGCCTGAATCGAGGCGATCATTTCCACGCCGAGGGGCTGGGCGACTGCATCAATGGCTTTTATTTCATCGACACTGTAAGCCCCCCGCATATAGCCAAAATACGGTTCATCCGGCAGCTGATAGGCATCTTTAGTATAGAGCATCATCATGTTGTAGCCCAACAGTGCCAGGCAGCGCAACCAGTGTTGAGCATAGTTGACAGTCAATACCGGATTGCGGGAACAGTCAAACAGAATCGCATAGGTTTCAAAATCCAGCACTTCTTCTGCTTCGCTGCCTGACAGCGCATAGCCAATGCCACGAGCCGCAGCAGAGAGTTTCCCATATTCGATTTCCATGCCGTCTGCCCGCCGCCGGACACAGAGCCGTTGCGGATCGTCAACCGCTTTGAACACGAGTTTGAGTCCGTCACCCTCGATATCAATCGGAAATTCCTTGCCGAGTTCCTTCAGCAGGGCAGCGACCTGTGGAGAGATCGTGGATGGATCATAAATCAGTTTCATGCTTTCCTCGATTGGATGAATAAGGTGAGTTTCTGCATCAATATAACACGGGAGAAGGCTTCCTGTATAGCGCGGATGGCGAAAAGCAGTCTGTGCATGGGACTATGAATGGGACAATGGAACTATAGGGATGGGACGTATGATCCCATTTCATACGTCCCATGCGTCCCATACGTCCCATCCCTATAGTCCCATTGTCCCATTCATAGTCCCATAACGTTTTTCCCAGCCGAGAAGCCATTGATATGATACAGTAAGTAAATGCCGGAAACAGGTTATGGATTGCGTTTTTATCCTTCTGGCAAGATAGGGGCCGAAAGCTTTTGCTGGCGTCTCAAAGTTGGGACCTGAGCATAAAAAGTCTTCAATGACTTGAAAAAAACACAAGAGCTTGTCTTTTATTAGTTAAACCAAAAATTGATAAAAGAAGGAGCAAGCTCTTGTGAAAATTGAATTGTCGTTCAACTATAATTTGGAACTTTCTGATTGCAAACTTGACAGTCTGATTTCTGCTTTCAAACAAATGATTTCGCCGTTGCTTTCTGCTTTTATCGCCACGGTTCTTCGGCAATTTGCTGACCGGCTACTTGGGAATATGGCTGTTGATTGCTCTTTAGAAGGAAAAACGTTTTCTCACTGTTCCAAGTGCGGCGGGCATT
>JAQVUB010000256.1 GCA_028699735.1 Lentisphaeria bacterium
GACATGGCGGTTGGTATTGTCATTGGCGGTGCGTTTGGCAAGATTGTTTCGTCCTTCGTTGCGGATGTGATCATGCCGCCGTTGGGACTGCTGCTGGGCAAAGTCAATTTCACGGAATTGGCGATTACCCTGAAAGATGCGGTTCCGGCGACGGTCGTTGAGGGTGCAGAAATTGCGCCGGCGGTAGCGGCAGTTACCCTGAATTATGGAAAATTCATTCAGACGGGTGTAGATTTCATCATCATTGCTTTTGCCATTTTCCTGGTGGTCAAAGCAATGAATTCCCTGAAACGCAAAGAGGAAGCCGCACCGGCCACCCCTCCTCCGCCGCCGGCACCCAGCAAGGAAGAACTGCTGCTGGCCGAAATCCGCGACTTGCTGAAGAAATAAACGGATAATCCAGGGTTCAATACTCCGGTGAACAGGCTGTTTGGGACTGCCAGATAGGGCGCGATCCAAGCAGCCTCTTTTTTTCTCCGCAATCCGCACTTTTTAAGGTTTTCACCGTGCGGAAGTCATAACGCCTTCCCACATAATTCCTGCAGCAAATCTCAGCATTTTTTGGTTTTTTTGGTCAGACGGAAGGTGTCCTCCATCAGTTTTTCAAGGAAACCGAATCGCGTAAGCATGAATTCATCGGCAGTACGCGTTTCATAGAATTCCCGAATCAGGGGATCGATCTGCTTTTTCAGGGCGGCAATTTTTTCCGCGCGGAGCACTGGCCAGCGGTTCATATAATCCACCCGGTAATCCGCCAGTTTCTTGCCGAGACGTCCGAAATAGTATTGATTCCAGGCACAGAACTGTTCGCGTTCCACGGAGAGGGATTCTGCGGCGGCGGCCAGGCGCAAAAATGCCAGTCTTTTATTGGAATAATCCTTGCCGGCGAGGAATTCCAGGCGATAGGGATTTGCGGCAATGCCGAAAATCGCGTCGACCAGTTCCTGTTCAGGGACATCGCCATAGAACAGCAATGACAGATCATAGATAAACTTCCGGAAATCCCGAGGCTCTCCGCTCCACATGCTGTTGGCGGCATAAAGAATCGTGAACCAGCTGCTTTCCTGAGGTTCGGCCGGGCAGTCCGCCGAGCCGATTCGCGTCCAGCCGGTGGCAACGACTCCTTCCAGCTGATTTTCTCTGGCACTCTTGGTCCAGGCATCAATATTCTGTCCCCGGAAGGACAGCGACGGAAGCGAACCAACCCAGTTTTCACAGCCTGAAAACCCGCTGGCTCCCCAGACCTTCATATTTTTTGACTGATATGCTTTCAGATAGGGGAAGGTGTTGCGGCGTCCGCCGTTTCCATAGGCCCAATACATCAGTATGCTTTTGCTACCCAGTTGCCAGCAGCGCCGTGCGTCCTCCTCGGAAAGGGCGCCGTGGGCATTACGCAAAATATCATCCCAGAAGATGGGCATTCGTTTAAACTTGCGGATCAGATCAATGCACTGTTCCACCTTGTGGATATAGGAGCCTGCCTTGCCCAGTTTCTGACATTCCGGACAGGTTCCCAGCTTCATTGCTTCATCCGCCCCAATATGAAAATATTGCGGATGTTCGGCAAAACATTGCATCAGCTCGACCGCCATCTCAGACCAGAGTTTTTGCGCCTCGGGGTTGCAGGAGCAGTATTCGAAAGAAAAACCGTCCTCCCTGAGATGCTGATAGCGTTTGTGTTTCAAGACGTAATCGGCGTGCGCCAGGCATTGCAGCTTCGGGACAATCATTATGTGCAAAGCCGCGGCGGTTTGGCTGATACGACGCAGATCTTCATAGGAATAGGCACCCGGACAGCCGACCTCGGGCGCACAACGAAAATCGTATTTGTCTTCGATTTCCAGCAAAATGGCATTGATCTTGAAAGAAGCTAAAATACGCAATTCATCCAGCAAAACAGAAATTTTCGGCTGATAGCCTTTGAGGTCCCAGTGAATCATGCGATATTTCAATGCCGCTTCATCACGAATCATTCCACAGGGGATGCCCGCAGGGAGCTGATACAAGGTCTGCAAACCATAAAACAGACCGCTTTCCGAGCGGGCATCGATGCGGATCCCTTTCGGGGTGATCTGCAAAACATAGGCGTCAAATCCTGTACCAGGGTCTTCGCTGTTGAGGGTCTCTCCTGCAACCCGGAACTCCGCAAAGAATCCTTTTTTCTTTGTCTGAACGGCAAGGTAGGGAAAACGTTTTTTGAGTTCAAGGACGGTTTCCGGGTTCAGGCCGGCAGCCTGGCAGACACGAAGACTGCTCTTGTCACAGACTCCTTCAGCAGGCAGAAAACTCTTCACCTGGGGTATCAGATTCATGCTCAAAAACCTTTATTTTCAAACGCATCGATGATTGCCGGCGCAAAAACCGGCCTGCTGACTTTTACTATACACCAGTGATTCATACCGGCTTATTGCAAAGGGCGTTTTCATTCATTTTTCATGGAAAGGGACACTAACGGGCATGATGGACACATTGGACTTGATTTTTCGTGATGCGTACTTATCAATCATGCGTTGCACCGAAAGCAACGGGTTCCCCAACCGTCAGCAGACTGCGCCCCTGCCAGACGCCCCTGCCTCGCTCGCGCGCGGAGGGTATGCATCCGCTTGGCGTACCCTGTCCATACTTCAAATCCCCTGCCTCGCTCGCGCGCGCGAAGGGTATGGTCAGCCCCCGGTTGGGTGGGGAGGGGAGTTGTCTGAACCACGGCGAAAAAATAGTGCTGCAAAAACGAATTTGCAAGAAGAATCACAGAAAGTCATGCAGAAACATGCTCATTCCTGAAAGTCATCCGGATTCCTGTTCATCACGAGGGGCTTGCATCCGGGAAAGAACTGGGGTGCGGCAAGGTACTTTGAAGAAGTGAGGTATTTTCCGCTGCGGGGCAGAAGAATGAAAACGCCCTGGGTGCAGTTCCCAAAAGGTAAACCCTGCCCCGGGCACCCGAGACCGTTCGGGCGTGGGAGTGCTAACAGAAATCGCAACCGGGCCGGTTACGCCACATTTTACACCTGAACCCTGAACCCTTTCTGGACAGCCTCTACCTTTTGGGAACTGCACCCTACGCCCTGGCTTATTGCAAAGAGAATTTTTTTTCACTGGTCAGGCCGCTTAACACATCGTTGACTCGCAAAATCCATATTCCTTTCGGATCATTTGCTGCCATGCGGAAAACAAAGTCACTCTGTCCCTGAGGAGCGACCAGATTGCGCTGCAAGGAAACGGGGTTTTCCCCTGCGGGATTCTCCAGCTCGACATGGAAGATATGCTTGCCTGGTTTGCCATCGGAAACCTCTACGGCAATTGCGGCCTGCAAATTGGTGCCGGCTATCACGCTTGACGGGGTCTTGATCTGCAATGCGTCAATGCGGTATGGTAACAGCCCGAAAACGGCGGCATCTGCATTGGGCACCCGGCAGGACACCCGGTCCGTTTCTCCAAGGTATTTCTGTGATCTTAAATCGTAGACATGTCCTTTTCGGGGGAAAACAAAAGTCTGTTCCCGGTTGTCATTGGACAGGGTGAAGTTGCGGATCACTGTGTAGACGCTGTTCGTGGAAGATGTGAAATGCATGGCTTCACGTCCCGGGGTGTCCGCGATCCCCTCGCATTGGAGGACTGGCTGACTGCTGGTCTGCAGAAGCAGTTGTTGCAATTCCTTGCGATCGCCGTCACTGTTTTCTGCAAAAATTTTTCCGGTCAGGATGGTCTCCGGTAATGGGGCTTGTTCTCGCTTCATCCCAAGCTCATCAAACATACCGGGAGAAAAATCGGCAATAATTTTTCCACCTCCGGCAACAAATTTTCGGATGGCAGCGATTTCCTTGTCGGACATGGAGATGATGGACGGCAGAAACAGGGTCTTGTATCCTTTTTCCAGAATGTCATCCTCGACCTGGTCGGCTGCGATATAGTCATACTGGTAAAGCAGCGCTTCCAGAGCATATTGAATCCCCTGTCGGCTGTAGAAATAATCATGCAGGGGGCCTTTTGAATTGGGCGTGGTTCAAAACAAGGTTACACATTCTTCCAAAGATTCACCTGAATAGCACTCGATCCGACCGATCCGACCGATCCGACCGATCCGACAGGAAACGTTAGCGACCTGGGATGTGGTTGACCAATTGCCGGAGCCGAGCCTCTGACGAAAAAAAATCGTCAGAGGCTTTTTTTTTTACATTTAACCGCTTATATTACGATAGCGTTAACGCTATTGTATTTTCGGTTTTTTTCGTACTGGGCAATGGAAGAAAGGAACAAACCATGAGTAGGAAGTCGCTCGTAGACGAATCCGTGCGCGATGCGTTGATTGAAGAACGCAAGACGGAACGCAGAGTCCTGGTCAAGGAACTGTCAACACTTGGTGGCATGATACGGGGCAGTCTTCTGCATACCAAACGCAAATGCGGGCAAAAGGGCTGCCGTTGTTCCACAGCCGGTGAGCTTCATGAGGTCTGCCTTCTCTCCACTTCCGTGACAGGGAGAAGGAACCGAATGACTTACGTCAGGCCGACGGAGGAAAGCAGATTCAGAACTGCGGTGGAGTCCTACTCGCGTGCATGGGAGATTATTGAGCGCCTGACCGAACTGAACATTGCTGATATCAAGGAGGGCAAGTAAGACTATGGCTGGCAGTAAAGCGTCGTTGATGTCTCCGGATGACCGCAAGCAGTTTGCCGTTCGTGCACTGGATAATGGCAATGTTTCCGCACTCGCGGCTGAAACCGGTGTCTCGCGAAAGTTCGGTCATGAGGTCAAGAATACGGCAAACCGCGCACTTGACGACGCTTTCCGCCAGAAGAATGGAT
>JAQVUB010000257.1 GCA_028699735.1 Lentisphaeria bacterium
AAATTCATCCTTTCACAGGCCGTCCGTGTCCCGTCCGTGTCCCGTCCGTGTCCCGTCCGTGTCCCGTCCGTGTTCTGTCTGTGTCCTGAAACTTAGGTTGTGGACGCCAGTCCACCCCAAGTCTTTTCGTGTTTTTCGTTGTTCAAAAAGAATTCTTCCGTTACCAGCGTCACCTGGCGCATGAGCCGTCCATGACGATCCTTGCATCCATTCGTCGTTTTTTGCTTGACAAGCAGGCGATACCATTTAGCTTATTCAGATAGACTGCAGCGGAACAACAAATCCGGCAGTGTTTTTTATCAAAGGCAAGGCAGCAAGAGGGGAGTCTTTATGAAAGCGTCCGTATTTCTGGCGTTGGTATTAAGCCTGATGACCGGTTGTGTTTGTGTCCGCAAGGAAGCAGTCGTTCTACAGCCTGAGATTGATTTATTTCTGCCGGAAGTGATCTATGCGGTTCCGGGTGTGGAGATGAATGTCTATTTTGACAATCTGATACAGGCGACCAATTCGGCAAATTACGTCTTTGATGTCAATTGTCCCAAGGGGCGCAATGATCATTTGCGCTGGCGTTTCCTGCCCACCGAAAAAGACCTTGGCACCTATGACTGGGAAGTCCGGGTTTTCGGCCAGCATGGCCTCCTTGCCCAAGGCAGCTGCAAGCTGGTCGTCAGCCCGCTGAATACAGTTGAAAACCGGCCGCTGTCCATCCTGGTCGTCGGCGACAGCCTGACCGCTGCAACCGCTTACCCGGCACGCATTTTTGCCCTGAGCAAGGAACCCGGCAAAATCGCGCTGAAGATGATTGGCAGCCGCGGCAACGGCCCCGAACGCAGTGCGGTCCCCGGTGGCGTGGCACATGAGGGATACGGCGGATGGACCTGGAACAGCTTCGCCAGCGGAAAAGCCAGCAAATTCCTGCAATTCCCGGAAGGCGACAACAGCAAACCCGGCACCCTGAATTTCCAGGCATATCTCGATCAATACAATGAAGGCAAAACCCCGGATGTCATTACAGTCATGCTGGGAATCAATGATATCTTCGGTGCACAGGATGAAAATATCGACAGCAGAATTGAGGCCATTGTCAAAAATATGGATCTGCTTCTGGCGGAATTCCGCAAAGTGGCTCCACAGGCTTTGATTGGGGTTGCACTGATTCCGCCGGGGGCGGGAACTCAAGATGCCTTTGGTGCAAATTACAACTGTGGTCAGACACGCTGGCAGTATACCCGAAATCAGCGCCGTTACAATGCCGCTCTGACAGCCAAATTCCAGGCGGCGAATCCCCTGAACATCTCTCTTGTACCGGTCTATATCAATCTTGACTGCCTGAACAATTATCCGCAGATCACCGCTGAAATCAGTCATGGCAATCCGGCGCAGATCACTCGTCTGAACAATGGAGTGCATCCTTCAACTGCCGGATATAACCAGATCGGCGATTCCTTCTTCAGCTGGCTGATGGCTCAACTGAGTAAATAAGCTCAGCAAAGTAATACGTCAGATGAAACTGGGTGACAGTGGTATTTTTTTTTACAACAAAAGACACAAAATGACCCGAAAAAATTTCATGGGAAGTACGACGCATGGAAAGCAGTCAACGCAGCTTCCATGAAATTTTTTCGGGTCGTTTCGTGCTTTTCGTTGTTCAAAAAGAATTCCTCCGTTACCAGTTTTACTGATGTATTACTCAGCAATGCCTCAGTAAGGTTTTTTTCAGGATATATCACACGCGAAATGGATCATATGCAGGAACGACAGGCAGTTCAGCATTGGCAAGCCCTGGGAAAATGCCTGGTCATCGGCGGAGGCGGATTCCTTGGCCGCCAGCTTGTCCGCCAGCTTTGTACCGGTGGAGCCCAGGTAAAGGTACTGGGGCGTAATCATTACCCGGATCTGGTGTCAATGGGTGTGGAGTGTCTGCAGGGCGATGTCACCAACTTGGCGGAAGTGTTTGCGGCCTGTCAGGGGATGGACACTGTTTTTCATACCGCATCGCTGAGCTATATGTGGGGTCGGCGGGAACTGCTCTATCAGGTCAACGTCGAGGGGACTGCCAATGTCATCAAAGCCTGCCGCGAAACAAACGTTGCGCGCTTGATCTATACCAGCTCCCCAAGCGTGGTCATCGGTGAAAACAATATTGTCAATGGCGATGAAAGCCTGCCCTATCCGCAACAATACAACGCGGATTATCCAAGAAGCAAAAGCATTGCTGAACAACTCATCTTGAAAGCCAATGCACGACCTGCAAATCCAGATGCAGCCAATGCCGGCAAACTGCTCTCCTGCGCAATCCGACCGCACCTGATCTGGGGACCCGATGACCCGCATATCCTGCCGCGAATTCGCAAAGCAGCTGCCAGAGGACGTCTGCGCCAGATTGGTGACGGGCGCAACCAGATCACCATTACCCAGGTGGAAAATGCCGCTTATGCACATCTGCTGGCGGCTTTGGAACTCTCCGGGCAGGCTCGTTGCGCCGGCAAGGCATATTTTGTCGGGGATGAGGAGCCCATCTATCTTTGGCCCTGGTTGAATGAGGTGTTGTCCATCTGGGGCTTGCCACAGATCAAGAAGCGTGTCCCCTGGGGAGTGACCCGCTTTATGGCTCTGATGTCAGAAGGACTGCATTATTTTTTTCCCTGGCTCGGAGAACCCTTCATGACCACTTTTATTGTTGATCAGATGGTACGCTCCCATTCGTTTTCCCATCAGGCCGCTGAACGGGATTTCGGATATCACCCGATTGTCTCCCCGCAGGAAGGACTGCAACAACTGGCCGGGAGGAGTTCTTTTTTAACAACGAAATACACAAAATGACACGAAAAAAATTTCATGGGAGCGGCATTGACTGTTTTCCATGCGTCTTTCTCCCATGAAATTTTTTCGTGTCATTTTGTGTATTTCGTTGTTAAAAAAGAACTCCTCCGTGCCTTTTCATCGCCGCCGGCCACAAACATCGCAGCAAAAAACAGCCAGAAACGCGGCGTCTTCAGAATTGCCCGGGCCTGACCCCAGACAAGCTGCCAAGGCAGCCGGCCCGGACGCTCTAGATAGGCTTTTTTGCCTGCCAGCAGCAGCAGAATCAGAGTAGGCGGGAGAGCCAGAAGAGATGCCCCTCCAACCAGAAATCGCCAGGAGATTCCGCGGTTTAGAAACCAGCCCCCCAGCACGACAGAGATGATAATGCCTACCGCCCAGAAGGAATGCGAAAAATTCAGATAACGCCCGGCTTCTTCTTGATGTAAATTTTCCACAAAGGGGGTATTCAGGCCTTCGATTACGCCTTCGCCCAGCCCGGTCACCATCAATGCCAGGAAAAGCGCCGCATAAAGCGGAGCCATTGCCGCGCACAGGATGCCTGTACCCATCAGCAGCGTGGCAAAACCCATACTCCGGCACATCCCCCAGCGCTCGGCAGCAAAACCACTGAGCAGCATCGACAATACCATCGGAATCGCCCGCCCCATCTGCAATGCACCGCCAGCGGCAAGCCCCCCTTGCTGAAGCGTGAAACCAAGCTCGACTGACATCTGATACAAGACCAACGGTATAATGATGGAACAACCCGCCTAGGCAATAAAACAGCCAAAAGAAGCATAATCATACCGGGTCAATACAAGGCTTTTCATAAAGCTAATCCATTACACCGACTGGTAACAAAAAAGACCCCGAAGAATCGGGGTCCTGACGGGTTGGCTCCGGCAGCTGGATTCGAACCAGCGACCAAGTGGTTAACAGCCACCTACTCTACCGCTGAGCTATGCCGGAATAATATGTTCTATAAAAAAGTTGGCTCCGGCAGCTGGATTCGAACCAGCGACCAAGTGGTTAACAGCCACCTACTCTACCGCTGAGCTATGCCGGAACCTGAAAGCATTTCGTAAAGTCTTTAAAGTAATCCATCCAAGCATTTTTTCAAGGACTTGACCTGACAAAATTTTGTGGCTGATTTTTAACAACGAACGACTCGAAAAAAAAAATTAAGGGGAGTGATGTGGCGTTGACTTCTGGCATACGTCGTACTTCCCAGAAATTTTTTTCGTGTCAGTTTGTGCTTTTCGTTGTAAAAAATAAGCACAGCCACCCGGTGTTGCTGACGTATTACTTTCAGAGAATTGTCCCATTCAGTATTCTTTGCGCATTCTGAAACGCAATGGCCTGCATAATTTTCTCATCCGCAGATGAATCCCTTAGTTTTCTCAGTGCTGCCTCTGTATAAAAAAATGGGGTATGGGATCCAAACACCATTTGCTGACAGCCGATTTTTTCGATGACCCTATCCATTGTGTTCAAAGTTTCCACGAAGGCAATATCGGCTGAGATATTGGGCGCATTTTTCAGCAGGGGCTGGAGTTCCCCAAAATAACAGTTCAAGCAAATCATACGAAGTCCCGGGTATCTTTTGCCCAATTCGTTGATTTCATGTATTGGAACCGATGGAATCTTGCATAATTTATGATGTGCTCTTTCGTCTTCCTGGCGTACAACAATCAGCAAAGCGAGCTTCTTCTTTTCAAAAGTTTCTACCAAAGCGGCAAATTCATCAGACAGGACACTATAGCCATGATAGCCCGGAAAAATCGCACAAACGGATGCTTTACCGGAGTCACACAGGGCTTTCCATTCTGAATAAAATGGGGAGACGGTTGGAACCGGAATAAAAGCATCAAAACCTTTCAGGGCCTCGAATAACTTTCTGTTGCATAATTCCAGATCTGGTGCAAAAGCGGCTTCTGCAGATCGGATCAGACCGCCCCGGATTCCGGTCTTCACCAGAACATGAATCATTTCCGGAAG
>JAQVUB010000258.1:0-3532 GCA_028699735.1 Lentisphaeria bacterium
GGGCAGTATGAAGACGCTTCATTATATGCTAACGACTTACAACTTACAACTTACAACTTACAACTTACAACTTACAACTTACAACTTACAACTTACAACTTACAACTTACAACTTACAACTTACAACTTACAACTTACAACTTACAACTTACAATCAACATCTATTTCATGTTAGATGAAACGGATTAGGCTGGGATAAAATTTGTGTTTACAGGGAGAAAACATAGTCTAGTCCTGCTGTTTCTGGCAGGCGTGGTTTTTGGCGGCAATGGGGATGCTCCTGTATCGTTGCAGCGTACGACTGCTCGTTTGACGACTTCTGCGTTTGATGAAAGCGAAATGCGGCGTTTTTTTGAGCAGATTTTCAGTCAACGCAGGGGCGCCCGCGGGCAAGTTGCAGGATATGGTTTGATTTCCGCCGAACTGGAGCGTCCCGCTTTGACGGAGAAGAACCGCCTTTCTGCTTTGCTGCACTGGGAATCCGACCTGGTCTGTTCGGAGAGTGATGTCGGTGCATATGTTTTTGGCAGTTCGCAGCCGAAATCCCCTTGGGCAGTCTTTCTGAATGGGCAGTTTTGCGGCGGCTGGCAGAGTGGCACTCCCAATGAGGTGCAATTGGCTGAGGGCATTCACCGGCTGCAGTTTTTGGCTGTGCAGAATAATGGTGCCTCCGTGCCAGGATTTATTGTGATGAAAAAGGAAGGGGATGCGTTAAAAGAACACGCTCTGACTTTGCGGGCGCTGCCGGAACCGGCGTTTGTCCGCCTGGAAACTGCTCCAGCTGACTTGCAGAAATATGTCGCAGGCTGGCAAATCAATGGGCGCTATCATTTTCTGACAACCGATCAATATCTGGACTGTTACCAGAAAAGCGACGAAACGGCACTTCTTGAAGGAGAATGTTTTTACCGCTCGATCGATAGTCGCCGGCAACCACTGCCGGTTTTCGGAGAATTGTTTGTCGATGGTCGCAAAGGCATGAGCCTGGAATGGGAGGGTTCTGCGCAGAAAGAGGTTTTTGCAGCGGCACCGGCCTGGCCGCTGGCAGTACCGGTTCATGTCCGGCTCAGCCTGGGCGTGGCGCCTCTGATCCTTTCGGCAAAGGAGCCGCTTAACATCCAGATACACCAGACCTGGCCTGAGGTCATGCCAGATGCTCTGAAGGCGGCCTGGCAATTGCGCTGCCGGCAATATGATGCAAAAGGTGTCCTGCTGTTTGACGAACTGGTCTCTACAGAGTATCAGCCCGAACTCAAATGCAACCTGACGCTGGCCAGTTCTGTACATCTGCTCAGCTGGCAGCCCGAAATCGGCGGCATTCCGGCTGCCAAAGCGGTCGAATTGCAGATCGTGCGCCCTGGCAATTTTCCGGAGAATCCGGAAATTCGCGGCAATCAGCTTCTGGTATCGGGGCGTCGTGCAGTGTTGCAGTGTGATCCATTGCGGGCGCGTGCTTCCGGAGGACAGATGAAGCGTGCAGTTCCGGAGGTGCCCGTCAAATTGTATTATTTTGATGATGGCCTGGGAAATACTCGTTCAGAGAACAAACGCGTCGCAGATTCATCACGTGCTACACGTTTATTTCAGCAGATGAAAGGCTTCAGTGCCGGGCGTATCCTGCTGCAGGAGATTCCTGGCGCGGAACCGGAATTGAAGAGCATAGCCGCCTTTGCCAGCTTATTGAATATGTGTCCGGAAGTGGCTGTTTTGAATCTCGGGGAGCGGGAGTTGAAGGCCGGACGAAAGCCGCTGGCCTGGTGCCGGCAACTGCTTTTTTATGCACAGGCCAGTCTGGCAGCCGGCATCAAACCGGTCTTGCTGGCTTATCCGGAAATGCCCGGAATCGATCCGGCGGTATCGCGGCAGACCGCTCTGCTGACAAAGGAACTCGGCCTGACGCTGAATATACCAGTGGTGGATCTGTACTCGCAACGCATCATCGAGGAGGTCGATACCGCGATCTGGTTCGAGGATACGGTCGCCGGACATCAGGCCGTCAGCAGACTGGGAAAGCAATGGCTCGTTGATAAGGTCATGGAAGTAATCCGTCAGTAAGGCTTGGTGAATGGGGTGTTTTTTAACAACGAAAAAACACGAAAAGTCACGAAAAAATTCGTGTCCTTTTGTGAATTTCGTTGTTAAATGAATCCGAGGTAGTTGATGTCGAAGAAATATACATTAAGCGGCAATTTGACTGGAGATATTTTGTCGCCGAGGGGATTTCCTCAGGCGACGCTGGTTCTTTGCCGCTGGCAGCGTGTGGCCTTGTTGATCATGCTGGTTTTGCTGGCGTTGTGGGCCGTTTTTGACTGGCGGCAGGAACTGCTGGTGATCAACGTTCTGCTGACTCTCTTTTATCTGGCCGGAACCCTGCACCGCATTTTTATCATCGAACTGGCTTTGCGACGGCCTTCGGAAATCCATTACAGTCCGGAGCAGCTGTTGCGTCCGCCCAATGGCAAGGAATGGCCGCGATATATGGTGATCTTGCCAATGTATCACGAAGGAGAAGTGCTACCTGAACTAATCCGGGGTCTGGAAAAGCTGGACTATCCGAAGGATCGCTTGGAAATCCGTCTTTTGGTTGAGGAGGATGATGAAGAGACCCGTACGGCCGCTGACAAACTGCAGCTTCAGGCACCCTTTGTGGTGGTACTGATTCCCAAATCTGCTCCGCGTACCAAACCGAAGGCCTGCAACATCGGCATTGAAGATGGAGAAGCGGATTATCTGGTGATTTATGATGCGGAAGACAAGCCTGAACCCGACCAGTTGAAAAAAGCGGCCTGGGCCTTTTGGGATTCCCCTGAGGAAGTGGCCTGCATTCAGGCCAAACTAGGCTATTACAATCCCGACTGGAATTTTCTGACGCGCTGTTTTACGGCGGAGTATGCGACCTGGTTTGGTTTGTGTCTGCCCGGCCTGGATCGCCTACAGGCACCGATTCCACTGGGAGGTACCTCAAATCATTTCAAATTGCCAATTTTGCGGCAGCTTGGCGGTTGGGATGAATATAATGTCACCGAAGACTGCGACCTGGGCCTGCGCTTGTTCATTGCCGGCTGGCGCACACGAATTCTGGAATCGACAACTTGGGAGCAGGCCTGTCCCAGTCTGCCATTCTGGATCCGGCAGCGCTCGCGCTGGGTCAAGGGATATATTCAGACGTATCTGGTACATACGCGCGATCTGATTGGAGTGCACCGCAAACTCGGAGTCTGGAACAGCCTGCAATTTCATTTGTTTATCGGCGGTACCTTTTTCAGCCAGCTGATCAATCCTGTTTACTGGCTGTTGACCATCAGCTGGCTTTGCTTCAGACCGACTGGATTGGAATACTTCTTCCCACTGCCGGTATTTGTCATGGGAACCCTCTGCCTCTTCGCCGGTAATTTCATCTTTGCCTATTCCAGCGGAATTGCCTGCGTGCGCCGTGGGGTAGGACATCTGGCTCATTATGCGGTGGTCATGCCCTTTTACTGGATGCTGATGAGCATTGGCGCCTGGAAAGGCCTTCTGCAATTGCTGACAA
>JAQVUB010000258.1:3632-4802 GCA_028699735.1 Lentisphaeria bacterium
CCGCTGAAAACTTTGCCGCTGGATGGCGCCCGTCTGATCTGCGCCTTGGCGCAGGCCTTCTGCCTCAGCCGAATCTTGAAACTGCTGCAGACTTTCGGCAAGCGCTGGCAGCTGCTGATTCTGATTGTACTGCCAGTGCTGATGGTAATCTTATGGCAGGATGTCTTTTTGTTTACCAGCGCGGATCCTGGCTGGCTGGCGGCGGCACTCTATGCTGGATTCTTCTGCAGTCTGAGCCGCTGGCAGCATCAGCAGGATTTGCGATATCTGGTCAGCGCCGCATTTGCGCTGGGGCTGTTGACCCTTTGTGGCGCCGGCGGAATCCTGCTGGCTCTGGTCAGCCTGCTGGTGGTATTGCATGGAGTCAGACGAAAGTTGCCGTCAGAGGAAACGTTTCGCGGTCTGACGACGTTATTGAGTCTTCCTGTGCTTTATGGGCTGCTTTTGTTGCTTTTGTGGAATTGGCTGGTTATGAATGACGCTCTCTTCTTTGTGCGTGATTTCTGGCTGCGGGCAGGCTGTTTACAGTTGTCGGCCTTTGGGGATGCGGTTCATACCCAGTTGCTCTTCTTTTATTTCCTCGGAGTTATGGTCTTGCTGATCGCTGGATTTTTTTCAGATCAGAGCCTGGCTGCTCGTCTGTTGCAACCAACGTTCCTGTTTCTGCCGCTGTTTTTCCTGTTCTGCCGGGATTTGCAGGTGCATCCTGCCGGCGCAGGAGCTCTGTCCGGCTTGATGATCATTCTCTTTTTCCTGCTGTTCAGCTACAGCCATTTCCATACCGGACTGAGCGAAATGCTGGCAGGTGCAGGCATCCTGGCTTTGACCATCAGCGGATTCGCCGCTTTTTCCAGAAACGAATCTCCCTTCCGGGAGGAACTGCGCGAAATTCCGTCGCGCGAGCAGATGACTTCCTATATCGATCAATTCTGGCCGGATTCACGAATCATGCTCTATGGCCTGCCGCTGGCCTGCAGATATCCCGATCCCCTGGAAAAACGCTTTGTCGCCAGACTCGATTACCAGGAAAAGGATTTTTTGCACCAGGCTGCTGATGAACAGATGCATCTGCTGCTGCCGCCACCCGATGGGCATTTCTATCCGCCGCAAAAAACCATATACTCTGATATTTACCGGTATGGGCGCCCATGGCTGCTGCTGGAAAAACAA
>JAQVUB010000259.1 GCA_028699735.1 Lentisphaeria bacterium
TAAAGGCAGCCTGAAGGCTTTCGCAAGCGGGCCGCTTGCGCCACTTTTTAAAGGCAGCCTGAAGGCTTTCGCAAGCGGGCCGCTTGCGCCACTTTTTAAACCGGTTTTTATCCCTTTGAAAATCTATTTTTCATCTCCCTGCAAACTTGACTTTTATCCCTCTACAGGCTTTATTATCGTCATGAACTACCACAAACGATTTACTGACACTGAACTTGTTCGCCGTCTCGGAAATGCTGGAGCGGTTCTCATCAGTGGTCCGAAGGCCTGCGGGAAGACCGAGTCCGCGTTGCAGATTGCGCGCAGTCATGTTCGTCTGGACAGTTCTCAACAGGCGCGGCTTGCGATGCAGGTCGCTCCCGAAATGGTACTTCGTGGAGAAGCACCGCGGCTTCTGGATGAATGGCAGGAATTTCCTGAGCTATGGGATCTTGTTCGCCGGGAGGTGGATGACCAAAAGCGGAATGGGCTTTACATTCTCGCGGGTTCAGCCAACCCTGATGAGAAGACTCGCCGCCATTCCGGTGCGGGGCGTTTTTCGATGCTTCGCATGCACACAATGTCACTCTATGAAAGTGGTTGGTCATCGGGTGAAGTATCCCTTGCACAATTGTTTCAAAATACACCTGTTTGTTCAGCCCCGGTATCCGCTTCGCTCGAAGAACTGGCGGAAAAGATACTGATCGGCGGCTGGCCTGGCCTCCTCGGAAAATCTCTGAAGCAGTCGCTTGACTTTTCCCGCGATTACGCCTCATTAACTGCCGAGGTTGATATCAGCCGCGTTTCAGAAAAGCGTCGTGATCCAGACAGGGTGTTTCGCCTGATGCAATCAATCGCCCGCAACATTTCCAGTGAATCCTCTGTCGCCACGATGGCAGCGGATGTGCGCGGCAGCACCGGTGCATTTAAAGAGGAGACCGCTGCTGATTATCTGGACGCTCTGGAACGCCTGATGTTCGTAGAAGACCTTCCCGCATGGAACGCGCATATTCGTTCGAGCGCAACTTTGCGACAAATGCCAAAAAGACATTTTGCCGATCCGTCGCTGGCTTGCGGAATTCTTCAGCTTGACAAGGGAAAATTACTTGGCGATTTGGAATATTTTGGGTTGCTGTTTGAATCTCTGGTCATTCGCGACCTGCGAATTTATGCGCAAACCTTCGACGCAGGGGTAAGGCACTACCGGGATTCTTCCGGTCTTGAGGTCGATGCGATTGTTGAAGCCGCAGCCGGCGAGTACATCGCAGTAGAAGTCAAACTTGGCTTTTCGGCTGCCGACAGCGCAGCCGAAAACCTGCTGAAATTTGCTTCCCGCATTGACACTGCAAAAACACCCCCTCCCCGAGCACTGGCCGTGATTACCGCCAACGGCTTCGCACACCGTCGCGCCGATGGAGTCTATGTCATCCCTCTGGAAACTCTTACTGCCTGAAGTGGCGCAAGCGGGATGGTTTTAAAGAGGCGTAACCGGGACGCTTGCGATGGTGATGGGGCGGTTGTGTTTCATTGTACTTGCGGCTTTATTGGTTTTCATGATTGCTGTTTGAGTAACATTACCATCGCAAGCGGGCCGCTTGCGCCACTTTTTAAATACTTAATAAAGGCAGCCTGAAGGCTTTCGCAAGCGGGCCGCTTGCGCCACTTTTTAAAAGGCAGCCTGAAGGCTTTCGCAAGCGGGCCGCTTGCGCCACTTTTTAAAAGGCAGCCTGAAGGCTTTCGCAAGCGGGCCGCTTGCGCCACTTTTTAAACATCGCAACCGGGACGGTTAAAAAAGTACACAGCGATCTCTTAGCTCAACGTAGCAACCCAAAAAACTTTCGGGTCAATTCGTGCTTTTCGTTGTTAAAAAATAGCTTCTTCGGATTTCCAGTCTGAGAGTCTGCCGGTTTTTGTGTCGAAATTGACCCCGATCAGCATAATACGCTTGTTCGAGAGCAGATAGGGTTTGAAATATTCTTTTTCCTTGATCTGCGCCAATGCGGAATCGTCGTGATTGAGTTTGAATTCGAAGAGGTAGACCCATTGGTCGGTTTGCGTCACGGCATCGATGCGTCCGTCACTGGTGCGAGACTCCGCGGTGATGTAATATCCGAGCAAGCGGAAAAGTGCGAAAAAGACATTCTGGAAATTGCTTTCGTTTTGGTGATGCAGGTCATAGGGGATGCCGGCAAAGAAGGCTTCGAGGGCTTTGCGCAGCGTTTCAGTATCGCCCCGCGCCATCGCATCGGCCAGTTGCTGGCAAAAACTGACAATCTCATTTTTGGATTTTTCCGCATACGCATTCAACAAATAGGTATTGAAGGACACGCTGACTTCCTGGTTCGGGAAGTCAAGCCAATACCAGGACATATTGAATTTCCTTTGCATGGATTTGATCGAGAGATAACCGGTTTGCAGCAGCAAAGACAAGGGGTCGAGGTTGTCAATCTCGAAAGCGTCAAAGGCCACAGAGGATACCGGACGCGACAAAATGTTTTCAAAGTCGAAATTCGTTTTTTTGACCAGTTCCATCAGAAAGGCCGGGGTACCGGTCGAAAACCAGTAGTTGTTGAATTCATAATTGTTCTTGAAAAACTGTGCCAGTGACACCGGATTATAAACGCTTTCAGCATCCGTATGAAACTTATATCCATCATACCATGACTGAATTTCGGCAAGCAGTTTTTCGCCTGGTATGTTTAATTTGTGCACGGCATCGTCGATACGGTCGGCGAAGTATTTTTCGAGTTCCTCCTGAGTGTAGCCGAGCATGGAGGCATAATCGGCGTGCATGGTGATGTCGGTAAGGTTGTTGAGTTCGGAAAACAGCGACACATGCGAGAATTTTGTGACACCTGTGACAAACACGAAGCGCTCCATACTTTCACATTTTTTGATCGAGGAATAAAATCCTTTGAGGACATCCCGGCAGTCTCCCGCTTCCGCAGTCATCAGCGTGTTCAAGATCGGCTTGTCGTATTCATCAAGCAGAATGACGACGGGGGCGCCCGCAGCAGCGACAATATCCCGAATCACAAATTCAAAACGCATGGCGTTGGATTGGCCACGTAATTTCATCCCGAAGTCTGCTGCGACACCCAACAAGATGTCGAAAATAAAGTTTTCGAGGTCGTCTGGCTTTTTCGCGTTGCAGTTTGCCATGTCCAGATGAATGACCGGATATTTTTTCCAGTCATAAGGCTTATCATAGATGGCGAGGTCTTTAAAGAACCCTTTATTACCCTGAAAGACGGCTTTTAGCGTAGATACGGTCAGTGATTTGCCAAAACGTCTCGGGCGGGACATAAAAAACGATGCCGGCGCCTCGGAAACCAACTTCCAAATATATTCTGTTTTGTCAACATAAAGAAACCCATTGCGGATGAGTTTCTCAAAAGTATAAATACTGCTGGTCAGTTTTTTCATGTCCGTTACCTCGTGATATAAGATACCCCCTTTGACATGATTGTCCAATGAAGGGAACAGGGTGCAGGGAACAGGGAATGCAATGCGTAGACTGGGGTAACCAAGGAATTCTTTTTGACCAACGAAAAGCACGCAATGATATGGGGTGGGCTGACGCCCACAGCCCATAGTTATCAGTTATCAGCTATCAGCCGTCAACCTGTCCATTAAAGTCCATCGTCCATCGTCCTCGTCTATAAGGTCCATAAGGTCAATAGGGTCCATAGGGTCCATCGTCTATCGTCCATCGTCCTTCGTCTTTCGTCCATTAAATCTTCTTCAACAACAAGAAATGTAATGATAGTAGTCTGAAAAATTCATGGAAGCAGCATAAACTGCTGGCATACGTCGTAATTTCCATGAATTTTTTTGTACTACTATGGCCCAACTTCTTGTTTTTCGAAGAAGGTTTAATGGACGAAAGACGATGGACGATAGACGATAGACGATTGACGAGGGACGATAGACGATAGACGAGGGACCTTATGGACCCTATTGACCTTATGGACCTTATGGACGAGGACGATGGACGATGGACTTTGATGGACAGGCTGACGGCTGACAGCTAATCACTATGGGTTGTGGGCGCCAATCCACCCCAAGTCCTTTCGTGTTTTCCGTGGTTAAAAAAAGTCTAAATATAGTTTCTGGTGGCGATGATATGGATGCCGGTATCGAGGATATTAGCCAGCAAAACATCACCGGCCTTAACCGGCAATTGCGGCTTGATTTTACGAATTTCCTCGAGGCATTCGTGGATTCGTTCTTTAGGGAAGGGGCGGTCCGTTCGCACGCTCAGCGGCAGGATCCGTTCCGGTATCAGGATGGAGGTCGTGACCATTCTTGCCGGATGGAGGCATTCCTGACGTGCATAGCTTTCGCCGCGAGGGCAGCTGTGCCCGCGCACTTCACGGCATTCCCCGTTTTCAATTTCGACTTGCATCTGGCAGCCGATCGGACAACCAATACAGATTAAGTCCTTTTTCATTCCGTCACCACCTTGACTGTCAGCCTTTCCTTGACTTTATTTCCGGCAAGCTCCTGCGGCTTCAGGGTAACGGAAGCCATTTCTCCTGGAGTCAGGATGCGCCGTTTGCTCTGTTGCACAGGCACCCCGTCGGCCTCCACGACCAGACGCACATTTTTAAACACCCCCGCCGGACGGAAGTTCAGCTTGACCGGCTCCTGCAAGGCAGCCAGCGACAAGCGCTGGGGGACTGTTCCGCGCACACCGAAGCCATCCTCGACACGGATGTATTCAGCAGCGGCGCCCTGCTCCCTGATAAACGCGGCGGCGGCCTGCCCCGCCCGGGCGGCTTCCTCCGAGACATGATCGACCAGGTCA
>JAQVUB010000260.1 GCA_028699735.1 Lentisphaeria bacterium
GGTTTTAAGGGATTTGGCATTGGAAGTCATAGGTTCCGGCATTGATTTGATGGCGTGTACCGTCCGGCAAAGTGAGATTGGCTTCGGTTCCTGCGGGGATATCCAGTTGCAGGGAGAATTGATGTTTATCCTGTTGCCAGGCGGACTGGATGCGTCCGAAGGGGCAGTCATGATACATCTGTACCGATTGCAGTTGCGGAACCGGGTTCGGCTGAATTTTGAACTGGCGGAAACCGGGCGCGCTTTCAAGGGGTGAAATTCCTCCAAGGAATTCAAACATCCATGCGGAGATATCTCCGAACATGATATGATTGCGGGAGGCGGTTCCATCCCAGTTTTCCCAGAGGGATGCGGCGCCGCGCCTGACCCAGTTTCCCCAGCCGGGAAATTCCGGTTGAGTAATCAGGCGGTATGCATCTTCAGGGTAACCATATTCTGCCAGTACTCGCGGGACATATTTGGCACCCAGGATGCCGAAGTCAGTCCGGTGCTGGTTATTCCTTACGGACTTGAGCAGCAGCTGGACGGCCGCCTCCGCCTCGTCGGGATCAGCCAGCCCCTGATAAACCGGGCAAGCCAGTGAAGTCCATTCGCCATTGCCATAGAGTCCATTGCTCCTGTAGAAGGTATTCCGGAAGGCTTTGCGGATTTTTTCCGCCAGCGTAAAGAAGTCTTTTTGATCCTGCTGGTATCCGAGCATATCGGCGAATTTGGCCATAGTAATGGCATCGATGTAATAATATCCGCTTGAGGTGATGCCGACAGGGGCGATGCGGCTGCGGTCATGATGGCACCAGTCTCCCAGTCCGAAGTACAGCAGGTCGTTTTCGGCCATGCTCATGCAGTATTCCATGTAGCGTTTCATTTCAGGGTAGTTTTCGCGGATGGGGCGCTCATCGCCGGTATAGAGCCATACGTACCATGGTACCAGGATCAGCAGGCTGTCCCAGGCCGGGCCGCTGCCCCAATTGTAGCCCCATCCGGCGCTGGGGGCAATGCCGGGCAGTTGTCCGGAGAGGCGCTGCGTATCGGCCAGAAGGCGGGTAAAGTGTCGGTAGCCGGATGCGCTCTGGAAGTTCCACAGTCCGGTTTCGGCGGCCAGCATGGCGTCGCCAGTCCAGCCATTTTTTTCGCGGTGAGGGCAGTCGGTCGGGATGCCCACGTAGTTGCTCAGGTAACTGATCCGTGTGAGTTCCTGCAGGCGGTTGAGGACGGGGTCGGAGGAAGTGAACTGGCCGGCCTCTTTGAAATGGCTGTGGATCAGACGCGCTTCGAGGCTGATGATTTCGGCCTTGCCGACGATTTTCGCTTTCACAAACTGGAATCCGTGATAGGTGAAACGCGGTTCCCAGGATTCGAGGCCATCGCCTTTGAGGATATAGGAATCGAGGTGGTGGCGGTTGCTGTAAGTCGGATTGGAGATGTTGCTGATGTCCAGATCGCCATCAGCGGTTTTTACTTCGCCGTAGGTGAGATGGATTTCGGCGCCGGCTTCTCCGCGCACCTGGAGCAGGCACCAGCCTGCGATATTCAGTGGAAAATCATAGACAGTCCCATCCGGAAAGTCTTTGCTGGAAATGACTTCGTAACGGTCAAAAATGGCAATGGGTTCGACTTCCTGAGGTACCAGGTTTCCGGGTGGCGGGGCGGTGCGAACGGTTTTCTGCCAGGTGGAATCATCAAAATTGTTGTCACACCAGCCGGGAATTTCCAGGCGTGCGTCGTAGGTTTCGCCTTTACGGAGGCTGTCGAAGATCAGGGGGCCGGTTGCCGTTTTCCAGCTGCTGTCGCTTTTCAACAGGCATTTTCCATCAAGCATCAGGTCGCAGAGCATCTTCGGGTTGTCGCGCCAGGGGGCATGACTGAACTGCCAGCCGCTTGAGCTGTGATGGTTGTACCAGCCTGTTCCCAGAATGACGCCAATGACATTTTTACCGGGATGGAGAAGGCTTTTCAAGTCATAACAGAGATAATGCACACGGCGGTCGTACTGTGTTACGACCGGTTCGAGGACATTTTCACTGGCCTTGCGCCCGTTCACCCAGACCTCACAATAGCCCAGGCCGCAGATGAAAAGGTGTGCATCTTGAAAGGATGCCGGGCATTCGAATTCCCGGCGCAGGAAGGGAGCCGGCAGTCCATCCGAAAACCAGTTGCAGGGCCGCAGGTTGTTGTTAATCCAGTATCCTGAAAACGAGTGGGTATCCTGTGTCATAATCAGCCTTTCATTTAACAACGAAAAAACTCGAAAAAACTCGAAAAAAATCGGTTTTTTTCGGGTCTTTTCGTTGTTTATTAACCATTTTCAGCAATGTGTTTTGAGGATAGTATTGATTTCAGCAGCCAGGGGCAGCAGTTGGGAACGTTTTTCGGGGATGACAAGAATGCGTACAGCGAAGGTGCGCAGGTAGTCGCTTTCCAGGGAGCGGGAGTGATCTTTGTCCTGTTCGAGAAGCCAGTAATTGCCATCCGGATTTCCGGTAAAGACGCGGAGGTCTTTGGGGATCAGTTTGGTAAAGTAAGGCATGACTGAGCAGAGCAGTTCACCGGGTTGCAGTTTACAGAATTCAGCCAGTTCGTCTTCCAGTTTGCGGAGGCGTTTGATATCCTGATGGCAATGGCTGAATTTGCTTAATTCAGCCCGGCTCCATTCAAAGACCTGCAATTCCTTGCCAGTGCTGTTTTCGACAAAGGCATAGCCAGCCGGCTTCACGGACAGAATCGTCCGGTGTATCTGGCGGGTCTCGAGGCGCCCGGCAAGGTCTCTCGAGAGGGGGGAGCGCGCATTTTCCAGCCATGAAAGCAGCTGCCTGTCGATCATATCCCAAAGTTTGGCTCCATCCGAACCGGTCAGTAGCAATTCTTCCTGCACGGCCCGTTGCAGAATGCGCTGCACCGCTAAAGCCGTCTTGTTCAGATAACCATGCTGATGCAGATAAGAATAAAATTTCTGCAGCTGTTTGGCATCCTCGATCAATTTTTCACGGATTGCCAGTCCTTCCGGGGTCATTTCCGTGTAAAACTGGATTTTTTCCAAATCCGGCGTTCCCTGGAATCCGATATGGAGCGCATCCCGGTGCAGATAGTCGAGCTTGTCAGTGCCCAGGTTTCGGTCGGAGATCCAGCATGCCAGTGGATGATTTCCCCGTAGCATATCACAGAGTTCTTCTGGAGCGAGTCCGCATTCTGTCAGCGTTTTGCGCATTTCCTCGATGCGTTTCTGGCCGATCTGGTGATGATTTTGCGCCAAGACCGGTTCGATCTGATGCGAAAAGGGGCCGTGACCGAGATCATGCAGCAAAGCGAAACCCTGCAAGAGGTGTTGTTCTTCCCGGGTGAACGAATGGAAGCGGCAGAGTCTCTGGGTCAGGGAGAGCACCCCGAGGGCATGTTCGAAGCGAGAATGCAACGCGCCGGGGAAGACCAGCTCATTGACTCCGAGCTGCTTGCGGTACCGCAATTGCTGAAACAGGGGATGGTCGATCAATGGCAGAAAATCGGTGACATCGACTGGCGGGGCAGCAGGAATGCAGATGGATTTCAACGACGGCATGCGGCAGAGAGTTCCTGTTCTTTAACAGCAGCAGTGAAGGGGCAGACCGGCAGGCGTTTTCGGCTGTCACGCAGGACTTGCTGGTCGAGTTCGATGCAGAGGAAGCCGGGCTCGCGATGGAAAAGTCCGCCGGCAGATTGTCCCCAGGGATTGAAGACGGCGGAATGCCCATGCAGTTCGAGGCCGGTTTCGGAGTTGCTGCCGCACTGGCCTATGCCCGCCACCCAGGATAAATTCTCAATGGCTCTTGCCTGCAGCAGGGGCAGCCAGTGATCTTTGCCGGTGGCATGGGTAAAAGCCGCCGGGCATAAATAGAGGTCGGGATGCGGCTGGGCACTCTGCCAGAAAACGGGGAAACGCAGATCAAAACAGATGGTCAACGCAATTTTCCAGCGTTGAAACTGGAACACAAGCGGGGCAGGGCTGCCTGGAGTGAAAAGACTGCTTTCGTCAATGCTGTGCTTTTTGCCATTGTTCAGGCGGAACAGATGGCGTTTGTCATAGCGTGCCAGAAGCCGCCCTTTAGCAGAGAAAGCCAGCGCGGCATTGAAATATTGCCCGTTTTCCTCGATTGTCACCCCTCCGAAAACCGCTGCCAGATGCTGTTCGCTGCAGAGTTTTCCTAGAATGATCTGCCATTGCTGGAGGGTTTTTGCATGTCGCAGCATGCTTTGGAAACTTCCCAACGACAGGCAATATTCCGGGAAGACCGCAAGATTTACCCCTGGGTCGGAAAGTTTATGGAGGGCATCTTCCAGCAACAGCAGATTTTTTTCCGGTTCCGGGTGAGCGCAGATTTGTGCGATACCCAGCCGGAGCGTGGCAGGAGGATTCATATCAACGACCTTAAAGAACGACCGTTTTTCCGGATTGGGCAGATTCGATCATGGACAGTCCGACTTTTGCACTGGTATAGGCATCTTGAATACTGGGCAATTCCACCTTTTGTCCGGAAAGGAAAAGAGTCAAGTTCTGGAATTCGCGGAAGAAACCCGAGGCAGCATTGACTTGCTCGACACCCTGGCCGACGGCCCTGGGTGCCGGGAATTCCAGTGTTGAATCAATGCTTTCCTTGCTGCCATCCGCATGGTAAACCGTGACCGTGTCGCTGCTGTCGATGACCAACGCCCCTTTTTCGCCGTAGATTTCCATCATTTCGTTGCTGCGTCCAAAGCGCTGCCAGGAGCTCATCAGGTTGCAGATCACGCCACTGTCATAGTTTACGATCGAGG
>JAQVUB010000006.1 GCA_028699735.1 Lentisphaeria bacterium
TCCTTCGCCGCCACCGCCCATTTCGCCGATGGCCAGGCCATGTTCGTTGATCGCGGTGACGGTTCCTAGAAAGCTTGCGTAACCGACGGAGAGCCAGGCATTGAAATCTGCCGGTATGAAGACCTGCAGCAGGGCATATTTCTGCAGATTGATATCGGCCATATAGTCGAGCACACGCGCATGCAGGACTTCGCCATCGGCGGTCGCATTGCCTCTTACGGCAACTCCGCTGCAGTGGAAAAGCTCGGGGAAAAAATTGCCGTATAGTGCATCGCGTTCCGTAATGCCAGCGGCTTTTCCCATGGCGAGGCATTCCTGCAGGAAGCGTGCCGGGGTATGGGGTCTGGCTCGGGCAAGGATTTCTTCGAGGCGGTCATAGAACCATTTTCCGGAGGAGAAGCAATACCCTGCCGCAACCAGAGCCACTGTGCGCTGGGTGACCTGCGGCACCTTGCCGGCGAGCAGTCGGCCGTGAGCGGTTCCCATCTGTTCAGGGGTACCTTCCACAAACAGGATTTGCTTGCCTTGCGACTCAGCCAGCAGTCCATGGGAATCTTTTGCAAGAATACGGATATCCTGTCCAAAAGTCGAACAATTTGCCAGGAAGGCCAGCAGAAACATGACAAGCATAACAGGCATTTTTTTCCCCTTGTTCAAGATGAAGTATTGGAGGCAGTGGTATTTTTAAACAACGAAAGACATAAACGCCCCGAAAAAAATTCACCGTTACCATCATCAGTTTACGGTTTCCAGGAGACGTTCAAAGACTGCGGCGGTCATTTGGAGGACATCCTGCTGGTTGACTGCTTGGCTCTGACGTTCTGCCGGTGGTGAGAAAAAGCTTATCGGGGTAGGGGAGTCCAGCCGCCAATCGGTAATCGTGAAGGTGGCGGTTGAATCTTTTGCATGAAAATATCCGCTTTCGGGTTTTCCATTTTGATCACAGATCAGGTGCAGGCGGCCTTTAAATTTGGCGTAGTTGATATCGACTGCGATTCTGGTTTTATTGCCCGGCTCCCGGGTGGCCTTCCATTTTGCGACTTTTTTGAGCATTTCCGGTGCCATGGCGCCGGTTGCCAGAATCCCAACTGCCATCTGATATTTCATCCGTTGTTCAGGGGTGATGAACAGGCCGCAGTGCTGACCGGGAATGACATTTTTTGATCCGACAAACAGGGAGTTATTGGCAGCGGCCAGCCAAGGGAATTCGCTTTGGCTGATCCAGCCCTGACCCAGTTTCGGGATATCGACAAAAAGCTTAAAGCAACCCTGCGTACCTCTGCTCAGGCGTAACTCGCCATTAAAAGAATTTCCGTTGGCCGCCAGTTGTACGGTCATCCCCAAATGATGGGCATGGTTCTCTGCAGGAACCCCACCCAGAAAGAGATTCAGGTCGCGGAAGAATCCGGCCAGCAACCGCAATCCGAGTGTCTCGTTGTCAACGTCTCCATTTTTGGCAGTCGGCTTCCAAGTCAGCGGCGGATTGCTAGAAAAGAAATCGGCCAGTTCAGCGAAGATGAAGCCGGACTGGGTAGCGACCGTGTAATGATTCACTCCTGGCAGCCAGATGATTTCGCAATGAGCTGCATCCGCCAGCTCGCGGGAACAGGCCGGGGGAATGACTTCATCTTCGGCGGCACAGATCATTTTTAGTTTTCCATTGCTGGAGAGGCGTTGCAGAGCCTGACTCTGAGAAAGCGGATCAAAGCGTTTTAATTCTAGAAGGAATGCCGCGCGTTCTTCGTCCGTGAGTTTTTTCAGCAGGTTACGGAAGGCTTCGGTTTCACGGCAGGGATTCTGGAAGATTTTTTCAAGGTTGCCTCCGCCCATCAGAAGGAAAGCTCTTTCGATGCGCGGTTCAAAGCCACAGACTGCTGCTGAGATGATGGCGCCGAGGCTGCCGCCGGCGATACCGATGCGGTCTGCTGCCACGTCCGGGCGTGAGATCAGGATGTCGACGGCTCTCCGGTTGTCCTGTATTCCCTGGTTGACGGAGCTGATGAATCGCTCGGCATTTTCCAGAATTCCACTGGGATTTTTGTGTTTTCCACGCAGGCCGTAGTATGGCATCATGAGAAACATCGCTGCGACGCCCCGATTGGCCAGGGTTGTGCACATCATGCGCTCCAAATCAAATCCTCCGGCCAGGATATGATTGATCACAACGGCGGGACAGTTTGTTCCTTCTGGGATGCGATTGGGGAGGAACAGTTCGCCGTGCACAGTATTGTTGGCTTCGGAAGGAGTCGTCACCGGGGATGGAAAGGCGATCGCATAAACGGTGTGCAGATCGCGATTCTCCAACTCCTTGAGCTCATATTCAAATGCTGTGTTATTGTAGGACTTCTGCACTTTGAAAGAAATGCTCTGTGCATTGCCGGCAAGAGACCCTAACAAAAACCATCCAATCAAACTCCGAATCAGCATTTTTTTCAGCATTTTCGACTTCCTTGGAAAAGTGGAGTGGCCGTGATATTTTTTAACCACGAAAAGCACGAACTGACCTGACACGAAAAAAAATCATGGAAATGTCGTTGATTGCTGGTATGAGTAGTTTTATCCAAGATTTTTTTCGTATCGTTAGTGCTTTTCGTTGTTCAAAAAGAATGTCTCTGTTACCCAGTTTTACTGACGGATTACTTCCAGAATGACCTTACCGATATTTTCCTGTTGTTCAAGGATGCGGTGCGCTTCGGCTGCTTCAGTCATTGGCAGGACACAATGGATAAGCGGAAGCAGCTGCCGGTTTTCAAAGAGGGGCCACAGCTTGCTCTCGAGGTCGGCGAGGATGCGCCCTTTCATTTCGGTGCTTCGGCTGCGCAAGGTGCTGCCGATCAGGCGAAGGCCTTTGGTAAGAACGCTGCGAAGGGGAATTTCCGTCTGATTGCCGCCCAGCGTAGCAATCAAAATCCAACGCCCTCCGCGTGCCATTGTGTCGAGGCAATCGCCAAGAGCCGGACCGCCTACGCAATCCAGGGCGATATCGATTGGATTGCCTGCCAGCACTGCGCTGATACTCTCTTTTTTGCGATTGATCACGATATCCGCTCCAAGGCTGCGAACAACCGCTTCTTTTTGCTCGTTTCCTACTGTCGTGATGACTTTAGCGCCAAAGATCTTTGCCAGTTGAATGGCTGCGATTCCCAGTCCGCTGGCGCCAGCCTGGATCAGGATGCAATCCCCTTTTTTCAGGCCGGCTTCCAGGAAGAGATTCAGCCAGGCGGTGGCGAAGACTTCCGGCAGGGCAGCCGCCTGGGTCATGGAGAGTCCGTGCGGCACAGGGAGCACCATTGTTTCCGGAACGGCGACTTTTTGTGCATAGCCGCCGCCGCCCAGCAGGGCGCAAACCCGGTCGCCGATTTTCCAGCGGCTGTCTTGTCCGGCCTGGCTGATCACGCCGGCGCACTCCAGCCCGGGCCACTCCGGCCAGCCTGGCGGTGGCGGGTAATTTCCTGCGCGCTGCAAAAGGTCTGCGCGGTTCAGACCGGCCGCCTGAATATCAATAATCACCTCGCCATCTTTCCGTTCAGGGTCGGCAACTTCCCTCCAGATAAAATTCCGCTTCTCATCCAATTTCATTACGAACATAGCATTTGCCCTTATATTGACTTATAACGAAAAAGGCTCCGACTGCGGTTGCAGGATCAGAGCCTTTTTGCGGGGTAACGAAGCGATGAATTGGCAGGGGATCAGCGACCGCGTGCGCGGAGTTCTTCATCGATGGCAACCAGGAGTTCCTGTGAGCTGGCCTTGTCGCCGACTTTTCCAACTTTGATTTCAATTTTGGATTGTTTGTCTTCGGTTTCCCAAACTGTGAAAGAGACCCTGTTGTCGTAGAAGTCACGGTAGATGTATTCGATATGGGTATATTTGTTACGGCGAGATTCTTCGATGAATTTTGCGCGTGCAGCGGTAGCCCGGATGGCCTTGTCGGTTTCAAACATGTTGCTGCTTAAGACCGCTGAATACGTTCCCATCAGATACCGTTCATTACTGACATTATGGGAAGGGCCTGTGGTTTTGGTGACACAGGATGTCAATGCCAGAACGGATACAAGCAACAGACCGAAAATAAACGAACTAACTACCTTCCGCATATTCCATTCCTCTTTCTGATCGTTTGTTGATAAATTGGGGATCAACAGATAATATGACTGAAAATACGCGTTTGGCAACCCCTTCCCGGCAAAAAGAAACCCTTTTGCTGAATTTTTTCGGGTCTTTTTGTGATTTTCGTTGTTCAAAAAGAATGCCTCTGTATCCTTCAGGCTACCGGCAGAATCTGGTGTATTGCTTTGGGAAGAACGGCAGGCAGGTCATCGGCCAGGATACCGCGGGAGCCCAGCGGGCAAAGGATTTCGCTGGAGCGTCCGTGCACAAAAGTTGCCAATGCTGCAGCAGAGAAGGGATCCATCTGTTGACCGAGGAAAGAGGCGCACACTCCAGTCAGCACATCGCCGCTGCCGGCGGTTGCCAGTGCTGCGCATCCGCTGAGGTTGATTGAACAACGTCGATCGCAGGATGCAACAACGCTGCGGCATCCTTTCAAGACAACGGTACTGCCTGTGGCCTGGGCCAGAGCGAGAGCCTGATCCAGTCGGGAAAACTCGCTGTCGATGTGGAATGCTTTCAACAACCTGGCCATTTCGCCGGGGTGCGGAGTCAGAATCAAGCCGGCGTGCGGGGCTTTGAGCAATTCAGGCGCCATAGACAGCAAGTTCAACGCGTCCGCATCCAGTACGACCGGTTTTCTGGCGCCGAGCAGGAGTTCGAGTACTGGAAGCGATTCCGCATGACAGGAAAGTCCGGGACCGCAGGCCAGAACTGAAAAAGAATTCAGCATGCTGGATATCTCCTGCAAAGAGGAGCGGTTGAAAAAACCTTTGCCAGCATCTTCGATTCGGCGGACAATCAGCGCTTTCGGAATGGCACTGTGATTTTCGGCAAGGCGGGGATAAAGAACAGTGCATAAACCGGAACCGCAACGCAACGCGGCTTCTGCGGTCAGAAAAGGGGCTTGTCCATAGCTGGACGAGCCGCCAATGATGCCAACGTGCCCGCGCTGATTCTTGTATGTACTGAAATTCTCGCGGTGCAAAACCTGACGGGCGTCGTTTTGCGAAAAGACTTCCAGACCTTTTGCTGCGTTCTGCAGCCATTTTCCCGGAATGCCGATATCGGCCACTTCCAGTCGTCCGCAGCATTCCGGGCCGCGTTGCAGCAGCATGCCGGTTTTGATGGCGGCAAAGGTTACGGTTATATCTGCAGTGATGGCCAGTTCGGCAGAGCCGTCGTCGGCATTCAGGCCGGAGGGCAGATCAATGGACAGAACCGGGCACCCGGAAGCATTTACCAGTTTAATCCAGGTGGCAACAGGTTCTCTCGGAATTCCCTTGACGCCAGTGCCAAGAAGACCATCAATAACCAGAGTTTTCCAATCCAGATTTTCTGCAGTCAGTTCCGGATGGGGCGACTGTTGCAGGCATTGCGGCAGACGTTGAAAAGCTGCCATCGCATCGCCCTGAAGTTGTTCCGGCTTTACGGTTAGAAAAAGATCAACCTGGCAGCCTTTTTGCTGCAGCAGGCGGGCGCAGACAAAGGCATCTCCCCCATTGTTTCCCTTGCCGGCAAGGATGACAAAGCGAGTCAGGGCGGCAAACTCAGCCAAGTGCAAAGCCGCCCGAAATACCGAGAACCCTGCTTTCTCCATTAATTCTGAAGAGGCAATTCCGGACTGTTCCTCAAGATGCCGCATTTCCGTGGATGATACTGAATACATGGAAGGTCACTTCCTTTTTAACAACGAAAAGACCCGAAAAGATGCGAAAAGTTGGCAGTTTAGAGCCAGGCCGCCAGATCGGGTTCCGCTTTTCGTCTTGGGCATTCGCTGAATTCCACCCGGAGTACATTGACATAAGGGGAGGGCGGATTTACCGGGAGATTAAAAATCTTGAGTTTTCCGGTGTCTGGGTTTTGTTCGAATGGAAATTCTTCGCCGCTGGTGAGCAGAGAGACTTTACGCACGGGGGTATCCACCAGGATCTGGGTTGCCACAGTTCCCGGCCAGCGGAAAATCTGCCAGTATCCGACATTATCCTTTCGTGTCCAGCCGCCCTGCAGGTTCAGATCCACTTCACCAACAACTGAACTTCCGATCAGTTCACAACGCTGCGAAGAGCGTATGGATTCGCCGTTCTCTTTCAGCCAGGCTCCGATAGCCAGCAGTCGTTGCTGTTCTTCGGGGCGGATTCTTCCATCGGGTTCCGGGCCGATATTCAACAGCAGATTGCCTTCGCCCTGGGCGGCAGTGCAGAGATTCTGCAGCAGCTGGGGAACTGTTTTGAAATTCGGGTTATGGCGGACATAGCCCCAGCCCACAGAATCCCCAATCGTCATGCAGGATTCCCAGCAGCGACCCGTTGCCGATGCCTTGACCATCTGCTCCGGAGTATCAATATCCTCTTCAGAGCCGGAACGGTTGTTGATGATAATCTGCGGCTGCAGAGAACGCACCATCGCATTCAATTCACGGGAACGCCAGAAGGCAATCCAGGACTCGCGAGCGGTTTTCGCTTTGGCATCCCAGCCTCCGTCATATTCCAGCAGGTCAATCGAACCGTAATTACTCATCAGTTCGCGCACCTGTGCATGCACCTGTTCAACCAGGGCATCCCTCGATTCGGGAAACTTCTCCGGCGCGAAATAACCTGGGAAGCGCCAGTCAAGGAGTGAATAATATAGGCCGACTTTCAAACCGGCACGGCGCAGTGCAGTCACATATTCAGCGACCAGATCGCGACCGGCTGCACTTTGCGTTGTGCTGAATTTCGAAAATTTGCTGTCAAAGAGGCAGAATCCGTCATGATGCCTGGTGGTCAACACGGCATATTTTGCGCCGGCACGGGCGATGGTGTCAGCCCATTGAACTGCACAGCCGGGCTGCGGCAGAAAACGCCCGGCAAGAAGTGCGTATTCCTTTGGGGGGATGCGTTCCGAATACATGCTCCACTCGCCGCGTTCCAGCAGGGAATACAGCCCGTAATGAATATAAATTCCAAAACGGCTTTCGTGAAACCAGCGCAGACGTTCCTTGTTATCCATCAGTTTTACTCCTTGGGCAGGGGGCAGGGGGCAGGGGTGCGGAGGTCGGACAAGTTCCCCTGTCCCCTGTAATATAAATGCCAAATTGATGCAGGAACGAGATTTTGCTGCCAAAATGATTTATATTATCCCCGTTCTGGTAAGACGTCAGTGAGCCTGGGTAACAGAGGAATTCTTTTTGAACAACGAAATGCACTAAACGACCCGAAAAAATTTCATGGGAAGTGGCTTTGACTGCGGGAATGCGTTGTTCATCCCATGAAATTTTTTCGGGTCGTTAGTGTCTTTCGTTGTAAAAAAATACCCCTGCACCCAGCTTTGCTGACGCGTTACCCGTTCTGTCTCATATTCCTGTGTTTTCTTTTATCCCAAGGAGTAAGTAATGCGTCTATTGAAACTCTCCCTGTTGTTTTGTTTTATCGGTTCTTTGATCTGGGCAAATTCCGGATCCGGTTTTCTGGATCTTGGGGAATTGCAAAGAGCGGCGGCGGGGGTGACTCTGGAGGTATATCCCGATGCGGACGATGTCCTTGTTGATGATTATGTGCTGACGACCTATGAAAAGGACGGTACGGCAATCACCTGGGATGACTGGGGCAGCAAAATTCTGACTGAAAAAGGGAAGCAGAATAACCGCGTAATGACTCTGCAGTACAATGCCAGTTATTCCAAAGCGGAGTTTGTCTTAGTGCAGATTATCAAGGCCGACGGCAGCATCCTGAAAGTCGATCTGGCCAGGCAGTCCCAGGAAATGATCGACCGTTCTCAGATGGGTTCCAATATCTATGACCCAAACAACAAAATCATCCAGGTTTCCCTGGCGGAACTGGAAATCGGGGATCTGCTGCGCGCACTCACCCGGCGTACCATTGTCAAACCCAGAGTCCCGGACAGTTTCAGTGATTTCCAGACCTTCGAATATTCCAGTCCCATCCTGCGCTATGTCGTAGAAATCAATGCTCCGGCTGAACTTCCTCTGCGCAATATCGTCCTCAAGGATGAAGTTCCCGGTACCGTGACCAGCAGCGAACCAAAAAACGAAAAAGGCCGTATTCTTTACCGCTGGGAGGCAAAAAATGTGCCGCAGGCTTTTCCGGAGGCCGCCATGCCGCCGCTGTATACGGTGACTCAGCGTCTGCTGGTCAGTACCCTGGAGTCCTGGCAGGATATTTCCCGCTGGTACTGGAAAATCAGCGAGCCGCACTTTGCTGCCACCAGTGACATGAAAATCAAGGTCAATGAACTGATCCAAGGGAAAGCTGGAACGGAGGAAAAAATCCGCGCCATTTTCCGTTTCGTCTCCCAGGAAATCCGTTATATGGGGGTGACTTTGGAGACCGAGGCTCCTGGCTACGAACCTCATGACGTCAGCATCACCTTTGCCAACCGGCATGGTGTCTGCCGTGACAAGGCGGCATTGCTGACCGTCATGCTGCGTCTCGCTGGGTTCGAGGCTTTTCCTGTGCTGATCCATGCTGGCGCCAAAAAAGACCCGGAGGTGCCGCAACCCTTTTTCAACCATGCGATTGTCGCTGTTCTTAATCCGGACAAAAGTTATCAGTTGATGGATCCCACCGATGAAAATACCCGGGATCTGCTGCCGGCTTACCTGTGCAACCGCAGTTATCTGGTCGCCCGCCCGGAAGGCGATGTTCTGCGCACTTCCGATATTATACCTTATGACCGGAACCTCAGCAAAATCAAAACCTCGGGAAAAATTTCTGAAGAGGGTGATTTAACCTGCGTCAGTCAAGTGGTTATGGAAGGGATCAACGACAATGCATATCGCGGAATGCTCCTGCGCAGAACCCCAGATCAGAGACAGGAATTTTTCGAAGCAGTACTGAAGGGAATCATTCCCGGTGCCAGATTGGTTCGCTTCGATATTCTGCCGGCAGATTTGCAGGATACCAGTTTGCCGCTGGAGTTTCATCTCAGCTTCACAGCACCCCAGGTCATGATCCGCAACGAACAAAGCGCCATGCTGAAAATTCCACGCCTGAGCGCCGGATTGGGTTATGTCAACTTCATTCTAGGTGAGGCCGGCCTGGAAAAACGCCGTTTTCCCTTTGAGACTTCGCTGACTTGCGGAGTCATCGAAGAAGTCAAAATGGAACTTGCCGCGGAATGGAACAAAGTTCTTTCCATGCCGGAATTCACGACTATTGACAACCCCGGCATGCACTGGTCACGTCAGCTGCAGTTCCTCGCCGGCACCCTCTCCCTGAACAGCGAATTTTCCATCCGCACCGTGGAATTTTCCCCGGCGGAATATCAGACTCTGAAAGCGGCTTTGCGCAGCATTGAAGCCGATGGACGCAAACAACCGATCTTTGGACATCAGAAAAATCCTGCCGATGACGGAAGCTCTGTGGCGCAAAAAGCAGCAGCTGCTGCTACGGCGGAGAGTCATATTCTGCTCGATCAGCGTTCTTTCAAGCTGGCTGATGCAAATAATTGGACGATGGTGCAGAAAATCCGCAAAAAAATCCTTACCTACAAGGGGATGAAAGACAACTCCGAACTGAAATGGGATTTTAACCCCGCCTGGCAGGAAGTCAAACTCGATTATGCCATCGTCCGCAATGGCGATCAGGAACAGAAAATCAGTGCTGCGGAAATCAATCTGATGGACGCGCCCTGGGTCGCTTCCGCTCCTCGTTATCCTGCCGGAAAAACGCTGGTTGCCAGCCTGCCTGGCGTGCAGGTCGGCAGCATCATCGAATATCAGGTCACTCAATCTGTGCGCGCAAACCCGTTTTTCCACCTGATGCTGGCATTTCAAAGCCATGATCCGATCGAAAAGCGGGAATTGAGCATCGATTGCCCGGCAGACCTGAAACTGGGCTGGAAAGTTTTCCAGAATGGCTGCCTGAATTTCAAGACAAGGACTTCTGGTGAGGTGATTCAATATCAGAAGAAAACACTGGACGACCGTGAAATTCATAGCTGGTTCAGCGAAAAACAGGTTGCGTTGACCCGGGAAAAGAATCTGCCCCCTGCCTACGCTTTTCTGCCGACGGTCATTGTCTGGTCAGGCGACTGGAAGCAATACTGTCAGCAGATTGTGCGTTCTCTGGAATTTGCCAGCCAGAATGGGCGTGAAGTCATGAAGCTGGTTGAAGCCATCCGGGCGATGCGTCCGGAGCGTCAGTTGCTTTCCTTGCGCAATCACATTGAACGAGCCGTGCGAATTGCCGGGCCGCATTATACGGAGCTGCCGCGCTATTGCCTGTCGCCTGCCGAAAAGACCTACAGTGAAGGCTATGGTCATTCTGCAGACCGTGCCGCCTTGTATTATTCTATCCTGCAGGAACTGGGCTACCAGCCGGAACTGATCCTGGTCGCCGATGAACCGCAGGAAGAAAATCTGCAGAAATTCTGGAAAAAATATCCTTCTGGCTACTTTTTCCCGGAGATGCTGGTACGTGTCCGGACGAAGCAGGGTGATGTCTGGTTCAATGATCAGGATCAGTATGCACGCCTGGGAAGCAGCCGTTTCCATGGGCGGCTGGCCTGCAGCCCCGCCAGAAACCGCTTTTTCCGCATTGAACTGCCAACGGAAGCGCAAAATCTGGTCAGTAAACTGATTACGATCGATATGCAGCCCGATGGTGCCGCGCAGATCGCCTTCCGCAATCTTTACCAGGGTGAACATTATGCCCAGCTCAATAAGTTCTATTCCGAACAAACGCCGGAGGAACGCCGTCGACACTATCAGTCCATGCTCGCCGAACTTTCTCAGTCGGCTTCCTCGATTGTCGACTTGAAAACTGAATTTGAGATTTATCCGGGCTCCGTGCGATATACGGCCCTTGTTGAGGATTTTGCGGTAACGACTGATAACTACTGCCACTTTGAATTTCCGGAGACGCTTGCCAGGCTGTTGCAGCTCTGGGGCGACCAGCGGGAAGAAGCTCTGTACTGGGGCAACAGGAGTACCCGTCAGGTTGAAATTGCCATCCGGCTGCCCAGCGATTTCCGGATTATCGAACTCTGCCCAGAAGACTTCGAGTGGACTTCCCCCGAAAAAAACGGGCGTGTTTCGATCAAACGCCTGAAAACCCAGTCGCAGAACGAATTGCGCTACCTGTTGGAAGCTGACTTGGGAGCCGAAATCATCCCTGCGGAAAAATACCCCGATATCCTTGAACTGGATCGCCGTCTCTCACATCCGGCAGCGCGTACGGTCCTCCTGCGGAAAAAATAAACAGACTTTCTTTACAACGAAAGGCACGAAGATCACGATTTTTTTTATGGTTCGTGTGATGATCGTGCCACTGAAAAATTCTATCGTCATTCAAGCCAATGGGACAAAAAAAAGACCGATTACACGATGCATGTAATCGGTCTTTCATGAGTGTTGTTTTTTATTAATCGTTTTTGCTGCCGGAAATCTTTTTCAGCAAGGGGTTTTCATTGAAGGCTCTGAGTAATTGCAACGCGACGAAACGATGGCCGTTTTCGGAGAGATGGACTCCGTCTTCCCGGAAGAGGAGCGGGAGTTCAGGCTGTTGCTTGAATGGACTGGTGATATTCAGATAGCCCAATTGCAGATCTGCCGCGAGTTTTTGCAGGGTCTGGTCAAAAGCCTGGACATGTTCGGCCTTCCCATACAGGATCACGCGTTTTCCGGCCGCTTGTTTATCTGCTCTTTCCTGCAGCATAGCAGCGTTGGAGGGAGATGGGCTGATCAACAGAATGGGAGCTTGACTGGATTGCCGGATAAGCTGGATGACCCGACGGAAACTGGCGTCCTGTTCCTCGGGTGGTATCAGGGCTTTCTGGTAGCCGGATTGGCTGTCTGCCCGGGTATCGTTATGTCCCAGCCAGAAAACGATCAGATCATATTTTTCGGCGAACAGGTTATCATACCGTTCCTGCATAAAGGCCTTTTCGCCTTTCAGGCGTTGTTCCACCCTCGTGATGTAGTCACCACGCACGGCGGCATTTCGTATACTGAAGCGCCCCGGATGGTATTTCTGCATCCAGAAGTTTAGCTTGTCAATACTGTTGTGTCCACGGTCAAAGTCGGTGAGGCTGTCCCCTAAAAACAGGCAATGGATTTTGCCGGACACCTTGAAGGCTGAAGCAACTTCTGCAAAATTGTCCCATTCCTGGCGGGGGATGGCATCGATATAGCAAGTGGCCGAGGCTCCCTCTGCGCTGGCGGTGATTTGATTAAGGCCCGTTTGAGCTGCCAGGCTGCTGATGGTCAGCAGGCCATCGGCATTGGTTGTCGCTTTGTGTACTTGCCGGTTGTGGAAGATCAACGAGGGTTGACCAGCCTTTGAGAAGCGGAAGCGCAATTCCCCGATGGAAGTGCCTTCCGGCAAAATCTGATGTGTATTCAGATTTTCCATAGTGGCATTAGGAGCATTGGTTGTTTCCAACCGGTACGAGGCAATCATTGCCTCACCCGGACCATCGACCTGCACAATCGGGGCAATCCGTATGGGCACTTCCTCGCCTAGTTTGAAAAGATATTCAAAGGATTGCAGAGTGTCGGTCAGAACAAAAGCCGGATCAGTGAATTCGTACTGAATGGCTTTGTAATCAATCTTTCCCACGGAATCCGGAAAATATTTGATCAAACCCGGGCGCAAATCGCCGCGACCACGCGCCTTTACAGTGACTTTTAACCAGTGCCCGCCCCATTCAAGCTGTTTGCAGCTGTTCAGTGCCCGGGCAAAATTTTTGCCGTTCCGTTCTTTGCTTATCATCTGCATCTGTTCTTCAGCATGCAACAGTTCGCCGTTCCAGTAGTCTGGCGTGTTCCAGTTTTGAAGACCGCTTTTGAAATTTGACTGCAAGAGAACTTCAGCACGAAGCGTGATAGCGAGCAATACAAACAAAAGAACTTGTTTCATAAGAGGGATCCTTCCAAAAGAGTGAACAATACCCCCCCCCGAAAAGGGGTGGCGGCTGGGGCAAACACAGATAATGTAATGCTTTCGGGAAAATTCGTGGCATGAAGGAAAGACGATTATCGACGGGCGTTGGCCATGCCTCACTTATTCAGAGTACGTTACCTCTGGAGCCATGTGCTCCCAAACCGTCGGCACCGGGATCCCCTGCCAAGCGGACTAGCTTCGCGCGCGCGCGTCGGGTATGGTCAGCCCCCTGGTTGGGTGGGGATCGGAGATTTCTGAACCGCGACGAAAAAATAGTGCTGCAAAAACGAATTTACAAGAAGAATCATGTAAAATCATGCAGAAACATGCTTATTCCTGAAAGTCATCTTGATTCCTTGCCGTCAAGAGGGGTGCAGTTCCCAAAAGGTAGAGGCTATCCAGAAAGGGTTCAGGGGTCAGGCTTATAATGTGGCGTAACCGGCCCGGTTGCGATTTCTGTTAGTACTCCCACGCCCGAACAGTCTTTTGGGAACTGCACCCGTCAAGAGGATTTTGTTTTCGGGTAAGAACAGGCTTCAGGATGAGGGGCTCTGAAGAAGTGAGGCATTACACGGGGGTTAACAATTCAGCTAAATGAGCCTGCTCTCTGGGAATCTTTATGATAGTATCCGACAGGCCAGTTCCATTGGGAACCATGTTTTTTTGGCGGAGTCAAAAAAGTTGAAATTGCAAAAAAAAACGCAATTAGGAGGAACAGGTTATGAATGGCCGGGGACTGTTTTTTTTTCTGTTGTTTTTGGGGGTTCAGCAATATAGTGGGCTGGCTGCTCTATGCGCAAGGCGTAGCCTGTCGGCAAACACAGCAATAGCCGGAACGCTTTTGGAAGTTGCCATCGGCCTGTCCAGTACGGATAGCATGCCGTCTGCTTTCATCCTCACAGAAACACTCCCCGATGGACTGCAGTTTCTCAGCGCAATCTGGAATGAAAAACCCTTTGTACCAGAAGAGCGAGAAGCTCAAATGCTGAAATGGTTTTTCGGCCCGGGCGGAAAAACCGTTTCGGAAGGGATTCTCAAGTATCAGCTGCGCGTGCAAACCGGAACGCCTCAAAAAGTGTTTTTTGCGGGTTCTCTTCAGGAACTTGGGGCAGGGTGCGTGCCGGTGAGTGGAGAACGGATTTTATGGTTGAATCCGCTTGAATGCAGCGCACCGGTTTTTTCCCCTGAAAGCGAAACCGTCTTTGAAGAGGAATTGCGGATCAGCCTGCTGGGGGATTCGGCTGCCGGTGGAGATTTTTTCTTTTGTTTTGGCGAGCCTGAATCCTGGGATGACTGGCTACCCTATGAAGGCGCGTTTTTTATCCATCACAGCCAGCAACTGCATGCCCAAAGCTGGCTGGCGGATGGAAGAGCCAGCCCGACGGCGAATGTGAAATATTATCGCAGAGGCAATTGCCCCATTCCATTGCAACGGGGCTGGAATCTGATTGGAATCCCCCTCGAACTGTCAGCAAAGGAATGCCTGAAATTGCAGGAAAAACATTGCATCCTGGCAAATAATACAGGATATTGCTCGCCGGAAAAACTGGGTCGTTGCGGGCAGGTACTCTGGATTTTTTCACCAGAGGACGACTGCCTGCTGCTTACTGGTTTGGAGCCATTTGAGAGAGGGGTGCAGCCCCTAAGCAAAGCCGGTTGGGAAGCAGTCGCCTTTGTTGGTTTGCAAGAGAATATGCGCCTGAAGACGACAGAAACTTTCTGGACTTGGGAAAATAACTGTTACCGGCTGGCTACCCAGTTACAACCCGGGATAGGATATTGGCAGTTCCAGCTTCCGTAAGAGTTTTTTAACAACGAAAAGACACAAAAAAGCACGAAAAAAAAATCATGGGAAGGACTTTGACTGTTTTTCGTACGTTCTCCTTCCCATGATTTTTTTTTCGTGCTTTTTCGTGTCTTTTCGTTGTTAAAAAATTCTCTTCAGATCAGTTTGTCAATTTCCGAGTAATGGATGAGGCGGTTTTCATTTTCAGAGTGTTCTGCAGCGAAGCAGAGTTTCATCGTTTCAAAAGCATCCATTGAGGAGACTTCCGGTGGCAGGCCTTTGGCGACCAGTTCAGCGATCCGGACATTTTGTCCGGCGGTATTGTGGAACCAGATCTGATCTTCTTCCGGTTGGAAGGTGATGCATTCCACGATCCGGCTTTGCATGCAGTTATCTTGCGGACTGTCGGTAAATTCCCAGCGCCGCAGACGGCGCTTGAATACGTCGGTCTCAATGGCACCTTTGCTTCCGCAAATATGGTATTGCAGAAAATGTCCGTCATCGCATTGTTGTTCGAGCATTTCGCGGGTCGGATCGCGTTTGAAAGTCTCGCCGATATACATGATGAAGTTGAGGGTGGCCACGCCGCCTTTGCGGTATTTGGTGGTAATCTGGTGATTGTCGCGGTGGTTGAAATAACTTACGACTTTAGGGGCAGAGGCGGAATAAACCGTATCGAATTCATCGGAAAAGAACCAGCGTTGCAGATCGAGGTAATGCGATAATTTTTCGGGGATCAGAAAACTGCCTGTGCCCTTGGAACGCCAGGAGTTTTTATGATGCCCCTCACTGCAGAAGTAACGGCATTCATTAAGCACGGGTGTTCCGATCAGCCCGGCATCAATGCGTTCCTTGACACTTTGATACAATTTTGAATAGTGCAGTTCGAAACCAATCTGCAGAAATCCTGCGGTTTCTTTCTGTACCTTGATTAATTCGGAGGCCTCTCGAAGGGTCAACCCCATCGGCTTTTCGCAGAGAACGGCCTTTCCTGACTGCAACGCCAGAATCGCCTGGGGTACATGCATTTCGTTAATTGAGGCAATATAGATCAGCCGGATGGAGGCATTTCCCATGATTTCTTCCAGGGTGGCCGGGATAACCCCGAGTTCTCCCGCACGTGCGATCCGCCTTTGTTCATCGGGTTCAAAGCCATAAATCCGGTCAACGAATGGTGATGACTTAGCTGCACCGACATGGGTTTCCCCCATGCCACCAAGACCAATTACTGCTACATCAATTTTCTGCATGTTCATTCCTTATGTTGATGATAGATAGACCCCGTCCAAAAAGCTTTTTTAACCACGGAATACACGGATTACTTGGGGTGGACTGGCGTCCACAACCTGATTTTTAACCATGAAAGACACAAAAAGTCTTGGGGTAGGCTGGCGCCCACAACCTAAGTTTCGGGACACGGACGGGACACGGACGGGACACGGACGGGACACGGACGGGACACGGACGGCCTGTGAAAGGATGAATTTGACTGTTGTTTTATGGATTTTATGGGGATATCCCCGTTCCCGTATTTGTCCGTGTTTAGTCCGTGTCCCGTCCGTGTTTAGTCCGTGTCCAGTCTGTTTCCATTGCAAAAAAAAAATCTTTCAGGAAAAACAAGATTTTGAGGGATAGTAGTACGAAAATTTTTTTACAGGTTGTTGCGTTAAGGTAAGATATCTCTTACCTCAACGCAACAACCCTTAAAAAAATTCGAGTCTTTTGTGTTTTTCGTTGTTAAAAAAGGCTCAGGGGAAAATCACTTTTACGCCCGCCAGGGCAGTCACTGATTTTTCCGGGATCAGCAACAGGCTATCCGTCAGAGTCAACCCCAGATTCTGCAGATTCAGCCAGCGGAAGAAGTCCTGTTGCGCGGTGAGTAGCCAATTGCCGTAGCCTGGAGAGAAACGGCAGTCTGTAAGAATTCGTTTGCTGCGTTTCAGTTGCGTGGCGGCGTAATTCTGCAGGAAATCCATAGCGGCATCGGCGCATTCACTGCCGACCGCATCACAGACTGCGGCAGCAGCAGCATCTCCTTCAGAAAAGCAGGCTGCTGTCAAATCTGAGATTTGTTTGCCAACCGTTGTTGCCGCCAGCCACACTTCCTGGCAATGGTTTAACATGCCGGCAACCGCTGGACAGGCAATCCTTGACTGATCGGCAAGGATGACCGTTTCACCATCATTGCTGACAATTTTCTGGCAAGCGCAGATTCCTTTTGCCGAAATCGTTGCAAAGGCTCTCTGGAGCTTGCGATTCAGGATATCCAGCTGGCTGGCAGGGATTCTGGTTTGCTCGGAATAACCCAGCCGCGACAGAATCTGCCTGCGGGGAAGTGTCAAGGGCATACCGGTTAATGTGATCGATTGGTAAAGCATTCAAAAAAGTCCGCTTGAACTTTGCAGGCCGCAAGCGTAATGCGTCAGTAAAGCTGGTAACGGAGGAATTCTTTTTGAACAACGAAAAGCACGAAACGACCCGAAAAAATTTCATGGAAGCGGCGTTGACTGCTAGCATGCATTGTACTTCCCATGAAATTTTTTCGGGTCATTTTGTTTCTTTTGTTGTAAAAAAAGACCACATTCATCCAGTTTCACGGACGCATTACGCAGCATGCGTATGGATCAATTCGGTGAAAGGTTTACAAGGGGCAGTTGGACATAGTCCGGGTATGGTTCATCCTGATTGACATCGGGAAACAGCTTTTCTCTGAGTTCATACAGGACATTGGTTGCTGTATTCAGCAAAGAAAGCCCGCCGCGCGCTGAAAAACGCTGACTCGATGCTTCATATCCGCCTGCGACGAGGAAATTACCAGGACAGATATAGGAGAAATAGGCTGTGGCATCGTAAGCGATAAATGTTCGCCGGAAGGGGCTGTGCCATTTTATCTCCTGACCAAGCTCGCAGCATAGCTCACCCGGTACGCCAACAAAACAGACATCCCCAATTGCCACACACTGAATTTCCAGTGTGACTTCATCCTGATTGAGATATGCCTCGGGAAGCTTCCCCGGCTGATTGCAGTATTTCTTCCGCAATGGAACCGTGAAGGACTGTGTCAAGGCCCCAACCCGGGCATTCTTCATGACAAAACGTCCTGGATTCCGTTGCGCGTCAATGATGGCTCCGAGCGCCGCTTTCCCCAAACGTGTTCCCATTTGGCGGAATGCATCGGAACCCAGTTCATCTTCTTTTGGTACAAGATCGCCAGCTGCTCCGGAAATGAACATGCATTCCGCTCCGGTTTCATTGCGGATATACTCCCGGAAAACGCCTGGAAAATCGGCAGATATACGCAGTCCGCCCAGTCCGGGGCCATGTCCTGCCAAGGGGTGTGCGGCATAGTTGCCGATCACATAGACTGGTCGTTTGTCTTCTGGTTTGAAGAAGCAGAGTATGCCCAGTTCCTTGTCAGCAAATTCATTGCTGAGGGGAATCATTTCTCTGCGGTGCGGCAGAAAGGAAGCGAGATTGTCTGCAGTAACATAGCGCCGGTTGCGGTTTTCGTCAATTCGCAGAGAATAAAAGGCCACATCGCATTCTTGAAAATCAGTCCGCTTGCTGACTTCCTCAAGAATAGCTGTTTCAAGCCAGTCAAGATAAGACCGGTTCAACTGTTCAGGATGCCCTGCCATTGAGCGAGTCTCAGGGCCGTTATGGGTGTGGGTGCAACTCAACAGCACCGAATCTTCACTGATCTGCAATTTATCCGCACAAACCTTCCGGATTTTTCGGATAAACCATTCGTCCAATCCAAGCAGATCAAAACTGGCGAGAAATATTTTGCTTTCACCGTCATCGACGAGAAGTCCGCACAGATGAAGATCATCCAGCTTCATGACCGAGTGCCAGCCGATTCCATAGCCCGCCAAATCAACACCGGTTTCCGGCGTGATGACCCGATTGAAAAATGCTATTTTCATGTTTTGATCGTGAATTGTCTTGTTTTGAAAGGAAGGAAAGAATTGCAAATAATGTAATTCCTTAACGTTTACTTGCTCTCAAGAGGCAGTCCTGCATTTTTTTTTTGTGCTACTATCGCCCCAATTCTCTTTTTTTCGAGAAAGATTTTTTGAAACAGGACACGCAAGTTTCTATCCATGAGACACTTTCTCATTTTTGAGAATTTTTTTAGGGTTTTGATGTGATGAAAGCGAAACA
>JAQVUB010000261.1 GCA_028699735.1 Lentisphaeria bacterium
GGATCAGATTTCACCGGTCATTTTTTCGACTGGCAGCTGAAAGGCCTTGATGCCTTCGTGGGTGCCGATGTCATCGCGCATTTTCTGCACGGCACCCATAATTTTTCCGGCCATTTCGCTGCTGGTTACGACCATCAGTGCGGTATTAGCTCCGGGCCAGATGTTATTATCCATTTTCGGGCCGCTGCTGATCCCTTTTCCGACTAGCCTGGGCCACTGCGTATAACAGGTTACGCCCAGTTTATCAATCAGTTCATGGACTTCATCCTGGATGGAAATATTGAAGACGATCAGGATCATTTTCATGGCGGTGACTTCCTTGTGCTGCAGTGAAGAGACTCAAGCCTGTATAGTTGCGCGTACCGGTTTTTTGTTTCGTGCCAGCAAGCTGTAGAGGGTGGGAATGAAGATCAGGGTCACCAGAGTCGAGATGGCGAGGCCGCCGATAATGGCGACACTGAGCGGAGACCAGAGTTCGGAGCCGGTGGCTTTAGACAAAGCCATCGGCAGCATGCCAAAGATAGTGGTCAGGGTCGTCATCAGCACCGGGCGCAGACGCTGGCGCCCGGCGATGGCGATGGCCTGATCCACCGGCAGCTTCCGGGCTACCAGAATGTTGATGAAATCGATCAGGACGATGGCGTTGTTGACGACAGTGCCGACCAGCATGATCAGGCCGATAAACGACATAATGTTGAGCGTCTTGCCGGTGAGAGCCAAAGCAAAAATCGCGCCGGCAAAGGCGAAGGGAATCGAGAACATAACGATAAACGGAGCCATATAGGATTCAAACTGAGCGGCCATGATCATATAGACCAGCAGCACACCCAATATCAGCATCAGCGTCAGATCTCTGAAGGATTTGCCCTGTTCTTTGATCTGACCCTCATAATTAATGCCCACCCCCGGCGGCAAGATGATTTTTTCCGCAATGACACGTTTAAGGTCAGCGCCGACTTCACCCAAGGAGCGTCCGTAGACATCCAGTTGCAGGTTGATGACCCGTTCCTGCCCGGTACGGTTGATCGTGACCGGCCCCAGCTCTTCGCTTACCGACGCAAAGGAGTCCAGCCGGATGCGGTTGCCATTGACCGTGATTTCGCTGTTCAGAATGTCATTGACGGTGCGTCGTTCGTCCTCTCCAAGCTGCACAAAAATCTCGTATTCATCTTCGCCTTCGCGGAACTGGCTGGCCTCATTACCATAGAAGAGGGTGCGGATGGATGAGACAATATTATCGACATTGACACCTAATACCGCGGCTGCTTCACGATCGATATTGATCACCAGTTCCCGGTTGCCGCTGTCAAAAGTGATGACCGGATCCTTGCAGCCCGGAATATCCAAAGCCAGCTCGCGGATTTTCTGCGCAATGCCCAAGGTGACATCGAGGTCGTAACCAAGCACTTCGACGACAATCGGTTTTTCGTTGTCTCCACCCATGATGCGGCTCATCAGGCGGTTGGAAGTGCCCAGAAAGACGCGATCCAGTTCCGGCCAGGTGCGCAGTTCTGTCAGCACTGCTTCCCCCAGTTCAGCAATGCCGTAAGGGCGTTCTTCAATGGGCAGCAGCTTGATGTTGGCCTGACCGATATGGGAACCGCGGCTGCCCCACCCGCCGGAGGAACGCCCCGCACGCCAGTTGGTGAAACGTACGGCACTGGCACGTGCCTGCCCGAATTCATCCGGCGGAATACGTCCGTCGTGCGCCGCAAGCAAGGCTTTTTCCACGCGATAGACGGTCTCGATGATCCTGCGCCCGGTCTGGGCGGTAATTTCAGCGCGGGTGGATACAGGCAGCTGGAAACGGATGGTCATATCCCCGGTATCCTGATCAGGCGTGAACTCGGTGCCGACAAAGGGAATGGTCAGCACAGCGGCACTGATAACCAGGGTGGCCAGAATAATCACGCTGCTGCGGTGTGCCAAACTGAAGCTGAGCAGATTGCCGTAGGCACGTTCAAAGGCCTGAAACCAGCTCTCTGTGCGTTGGTAGAGGCTGTTTCGCCAGGACTTTTTCTTTTCGGCCTCTTCGATTTCGGCCTTGGTTCTGGGGATGGTTTTCAGCAGTTTGCTGCTGAGCATCGGAGTAAGGGTCATCGCGCAGGCCAGGCTGGCCAGCAGAGTGGCGGTGACCAGCCCGCCGAGCTGCCGGAACATGATGCCGGAAGCACCCTTGACAAAGACCAGCGGCAGGAAGACGCAGATGGTGGTGGCGGTTGAGGCGATCAGGGACAGTCCTACTTCGGAGGCGGCGAACATGGATGCTTCGCGCACCTTGACGCCTCGATTCACCTGGCTGGTGATGTTTTCCAGTACAACGATCGCGTTGTCAACCACCATTCCGATGGCAATTGCCAGAGCCGACAAGCTGATCATATTGATTGTCCAGTTCATAAAATACATAAAGCAGAAGGCGATGATCAGCGAGAAGGGGATGGTCAGCACAATCACCATCGAGGTTCGGAAGTTGCGCAGGAAGAATAAGGAAACGAGAATAACAAAGAGGCCTCCCCAGTAAACCGTGCCTTTGACATTGTTGATCGATTGGGTGATAAAGGTGCTGGAATCCATAACGATGTGAAATTGAATATCCCGTGGAACGAGGACTTCCAGTCGGCTCAGCTCCTTGCGTACCGCGTCGCAGACAGCTACTGTGTTGGCTCCGCTGCGTTTCTGCACGATCATGATCATGCCATCGCGCCCCATGGTCTCCACATACTGGGTGATTTCCTGGAAGGAATCGCTGATCTGTGCGATGTCTTTCAGGCGGACAATGGCACCGTCCCTTTGCAACAGCGGGATCTCTTTGATCTGATCCGGGCTGACATAATCGCCGAGAATCCGGATGGTGTACTCGATGATGCCGATTTTCAGGTTGCCGGCAGGCAGGGTGCGGTTTTCATTGGCGATGGCATTTTCGATATCCCGGAGGGTGAGGCCATAGCCGGCCAGGCGTTCCCGCGACAAGGTGACATTGATTTGGCGTTTCAGTCCGCCGAAAGCGTCGACCGCACCGATTCCTTCCAGACGTTGCAAGGGCTGAAACACTTCATCATCAATAATTTCATAGAGTTTTTCAATGCTTTCCCGTGCAGTGACACCAATAATCATTACAGGCATCGAAGATGAATCAAATTTATAAATGGCTGGATCATCGACATCGTCTGGAAGATTCCGCTTGACAGCATCGATTTTGGAACGCACATCATTGCTGGCCTCATCGATATTCGTACCCCAGGCAAACTCGCATGTGATTGAAGATCGCCCCTCGGAAGTCCGTGATCGGATACTCTCGAGATTGGCAACCGATCCCAAACGTTTTTCAAGAACGCGGGTCACCTTTTGCTCGACATCTTCGCAGGAAGCTCCTTCCCAGGTCGTGGAAACGGTCACCCGGGTCGGCTCGATTTCCGGGGTGAGGTCGACCCCGAGCTTCATCAGGCAGATGATGCCGAGCGTCAGCACAGCAAGAAAAAGCATGGCCGTGGCCACAGGACGATTGACGCCAAATTCTGGTAGTTTCATAAAGTGGACTTTACGATTTGCAAGTTGAAAAAAGTCAAGAAGATCAGTCGGACAGGTCGTGAAAAAAGGTCAGAAATCAGGGGGGGGGATTACTGTTTATTTGTCATACGTCAGTAAAGCTGGTAACGGAGGAATCCTTTTTGAACAACGAAAAGCGCGAAACGACCTGCAAAAATTTCATGGAAGCAGCGTTGACTGCAAGCATGCGTCGTAATTCCGTGAAATTTTTTCGGGTCATTTTATGTCTTTTGTTGCAAAAAAAATACCACTGTCACCAGCTTTACTGACGTATTACGTTTATTCAGTATCTGGCAGGCTGAGGTTGTTTCCCTCGAGGCGCCGGATGCTTGCGCCGTCGGTCAAGCGGTGCTGTCCGACGACGACGACCTCATCGCCCTCCTGCAGGCCGGAGAGGACTTCCACTTTATTGGCGAAATGGATGCCTAGTTTCGCATCAACGGCGCGGACTTTGTCGCCTTCAACGACATAGACAATGCGCTTTTCCAGATTTCGGATGGGCAGCGCGGTGTCAATGGCAATGACATTGTCACGGGATTCAATCAGCACTTCGACGGTCGCGTACATGCCGGGCTTGAGACGGTAATTGCCCCGCTCATCCGGCGGATTGTCGAGTACGATTTCCACTTGAGCAGTGCGGGTGGCCAGATCAATGGCCGGGTAGATCTTGCTGATGCCGCACTCGATCGTCTCCCCGGGCAAAGAAACCGTGCGCAAACGGGCACGGGTCGTGCCTGGATTGACCCGCGGCAGATGATTGACCGGCACCGACAGAAGCACCTTGACTTCATCAACCGACATGATCGTGACAATCGCGGTCGTCGGAGAAACCATTGCACCTGGATCAACCTGTTTTTTGCTGACGACACCATCCATCGGAGCATAAAGCGTTGTTTCCGAGAAATTGATTTCGGCCTGATGCAGGGTTGCTTCGGCCTGCTGCTGTGCTGCTTCGGCCTGCTGCACGCTGGCTTTGCTGCGCTCGATGGCGGCTTCAGCCTGCAGGATCGCCGCTTCGGCAGAACGAACCTGGGCTTTTGCGGCTTTTTCAGCTGCTTCGGCTTTGTCAAATTCGGCGCGAGCCTGATCGGCGGCGGTTTCCGCCTGGTCATAATTCTGCTGGGTCGTGGCCTGTTTTTCGAGCAGATTTTTCTGGCGGATCAGTTCGCGCTCCTTGTCAGTGCGAGCGGCGCGTGCAGAGGCCAGAGATGCGCTGCTGCT
>JAQVUB010000262.1 GCA_028699735.1 Lentisphaeria bacterium
GCACCCGAGACCGTTCAGGCGTGGGAGTGCTAACAGAAATCGCAACCGGGCCGGTTACGCCACATTTTAAGCCTGAACCCTGAACCCTTTCTGGACGGCCTCTACCTACTTTTGGGAACTGCACCCGTTGCGCTACTTTTTTGCCGGGGTGTTTTCATTTGCAAAATTGGTGGTGGATAATACATTTACTAGATTACTTTTTTTATTGTGGCCGTTTTTTTGCGGTCAGTTATGATGATTCGAAATATGGAGAGTAGAGATGCGAGTAACGATTTGTTCGAATGAGGCTGCGGTAGCCAAGGAAGCCTACAAACTGGTACGTGACCGGGTGGTGAATCAGGGTGCCAAAGTTTTGGGTTTGCCGACGGGCAGTTCTCCGATCAAGCTGTATGGTGAGATGGTTGCGGGGTATCAGCGCAAGGAAATTGATTTTTCCGATGTGCACACCTTCAATCTGGACGAATATCTGGGATTGCCGGTGGAGCACGAACAGAGCTACCGCAATTTCATGAACACGAATCTGTTCAATCATGTCAATCTGAAAGCGGACAACATCCATTTTCTTGATGGTATGACCGATGATCTTGATTCCGAATGCATGGCCTATGAGGGAAAAATGGAAGATCTCGGCGGCATCAAACTGCAGATTCTGGGAATCGGACGTGACGGTCATATCGGCTTCAACGAACCCGGAACACCGCTCTATTCGCGCACTGGTTACGTCACCCTTGCCGCCGAAACCATTGAAGACAATAAGCGTTTCTTCAAATCCGCGGATGAAGTTCCTCGTTGGGCCCTGTCGATGGGCGTAGGCACGATTCTGGATGCCAGGGAGATTCTGATGATTGCTACGGGCAGCAACAAAGCGGACGCGATTGCCGGCATGATTGAAGGACCGATTACCTCAATGAACACCGCTTCCGCACTGCAACTGCACAATGAAGTCAATATCATCATCGATGAAGCGGCCGCCAGCAAACTGACCCGGAAAGAATATTACAAGAAAACTGGCGGCAGCGCTAACGTGGCGGACATGTACGCCTACCTGATGGCCGCACGCAAAAAGGCCGGTCTGGACTGAGTCTTTTCCAGCCCCCTGTCCGGAAACCGGAATGCAACGGTTTCCGGGTTGCCGGCATCAGGCCGGCATCTTTTTTATTATGGATGGAAAAGGAGGCACTCATGCAGGAAAAGATCAGAGAAATAGCCGTCCGGATCAAAGAATTGCGTGAATTGAGTGGAATTTCCCAGGCGGAGATGGCTCAATGCATTGGATCAAGTGAAGAATACTATCAGTCCTATGAAGCAGGCAAGGAAGACATTTCAGCGAGTCGCCTGTATGAAATTGCCCAGAAGCTTGGTGTTGATCTGGCTCTGCTGCTGACTGGCACTATTCCGCGCATGAACACTTTCAGTGTGACCCGAAAGGGCAAGGGAGTTCAGGTGGATCGGCGCAGGCAGTACCAGTATCAGGCTCTGGCTGCCAATTTTACCAATAAGAAATCGGAGCCTTTTCTGGTGACCGTGCCTCCTCGCGGCGATGATGCAGAAGTCTCGCTGAATCAGCATCCTGGTCAGGAAATGGATTATATGCTCGAGGGGCGCCTGAAAATTGTCGTTTGCGGCAATGAGATCATTTTGAGTGAGGGAGATTGCATCTATTTCGATTCCTCCTATCCGCATGGCATGGTGGCCTTGGGCGACCAGCCGGCAAAATTCATCGCGCTTATTATGTGATTGGCAGTGGAAGCGCCGCCATCCGGTTTTGGGGGTGTTCCGGAAAATCAGGATTTATCGATCAAGGATTAGCCATGTCGTTGTTATCTCAATATCTGGTGCAGACTGAGTTTTCATCCTATGCGGATTTTTATCATAATTTTCGTTTGCGGGTACCAGATCATTTCAATTTTGCCTATGATGTCCTGGATGTTTATGCGGAGCGGGAGCCGGAGCGTACGGCTCTGGTCTGGAGTGACGACAGTCATCAGGAGGATCAGAGTATAACCTTTGCTGAACTGCAGAAGCGTACCAACCGCTTTGCCAATTTATTCCGGAAGTACGGTATTGGCAAAGGGGATCCGGTGCTGCTGATCATGAAGAGCCGGCATGAATTCTGGCCGGCGTTGCTGGCTTTGCACAAACTGTCGGCGATTGCCATTCCCGCCACGCATATGCTGAAGAAGCACGATTTGGTATACCGTATCGAAAATGGGCAGGTCAAGGGGATTGTAGCGGTGCCTTCGGACGATTTGCTGGAACAGACTGATCTGGCCGAAGAGGAGACTGGCGCCGCCCTGAAATGCAAGGTGGTCGTTGGCGGAACTCGACACGGTTGGCAGAACTTTGCCGAGGAGATTGCCGCCGAGTCTGCAGATTTTCCTTCTCCGCCGCGTGCAGAGCGCAATGCCAATTCGGATATCATGCTGATTTATTTCACCTCCGGCACGGCCAGTTTTCCGAAGATGGTTTCACATCATTTTGTTTATCCCCTGGCGCATATACTGACCGCCAAATACTGGCAGAATGTAGAAGAGGGCGGTTTGCATTATACGGTGGCGGATACCGGTTGGGCGAAAGCGGTCTGGGGCAAGATTTACGGGCAGTGGCTGGCCGGTTCCGGCGTTTTTGTCTACGACTATGATAAATTTGAAGCAGGGCATATGCTTCAGGAGATTATCCGCAACCAGGTGACCACCTTCTGCGCACCGCCGACCATCTATCGCTTCCTGATTAAGGAAGACCTCAGCCATTATGATTTAAGCTGCCTGAAAACCGTCGTGGTGGCTGGCGAACCCCTCAACCCCGAGGTCTATAACCGCTTCAAGGAAAAAACGGGTCTGGGTCTGAAAGAAGCTTATGGGCAGACGGAATTGGTCGTGACCACAGCCAACTGGCCCTGGCTGACGCCAAAGCCCGGCTCGATGGGCAAACCCACCCCAGGATATCAGATCGATCTGCTGGATGCGGAAGGCAAAGTCGTCGAAGTCGGCGAAGAGGGCGAAATCTGCATCCGGACCGATAAACAACTTCCGCCTGGTATTTTCCTGGGTTATCACCGCGATGCTGAATTGACCGGCAAGGTGTGGCATGACGGATATTATCACACAGGGGATGTTGCCTGGAAGGACGAGGACGGTTATTTGTGGTTTGTCGGGCGTGCGGATGATGTGATCAAAAGTTCGGGATACCGGATTGGCCCCTTCGAGGTCGAAAGTGTGCTGATGCAGCATCCGGCGGTGACCGAATGCGCCATTACCGGTGTGCCGGATGCGGTGCGCGGGCAAGTGGTCAAGGCTACCATCGTGCTGAGCAGAGGCTATGGCCCCACTGATGACCTGAAACGCGAACTGCAGACCTACGTCAAAGAGAATACCGCTCCGTACAAATATCCGCGGGTCGTCGAATTCGTCGAGGCCATGCCGAAAACCATCAGCGGAAAAATCCGAAGGGTCGCACTCCGGGAAAACGAACGATGAGGAGATAATTTTTAACAACGAAAAGACACGAAAAGACACGAAATTTCGTGTTTTTTCGTGTCTTTCGTTGTTAAAAAATCTGTCCTATTATGCTGAGCACCTCGCACACAAACCAAGCATCGGTTCCCTTGCTGGAAGTACGGGATTTGACGGTGGAATTTGATACCGGTGACGGGATGATTCGTGCGGCTGACGGAGTATCTTTCCGTCTGAAGGCCGGAGAAGTGCTTGGGCTGGTTGGCGAATCCGGTTGCGGCAAATCCGTCACTGCGATGAGCATCCCCAGGCTGATTCCGCAACCCCCCGGACGAATCTGCACAGGGGAGATTCTTTTTGCTGGTGAAGATCTGCTGCAACTGCCCATTTCGCGCATGCGGCAAATCCGCGGCAGGGAGATTGGCGTGATTTTTCAGGAGCCGATGACCGCATTGTCCCCGTTGCAGCGCATCGAGCGCCAGCTGGCCGAAGTATTCCATCTGCATACGGAACTGAACGCCGTTGAAATCCATGCGCAATGCCTGGATTGGCTGGAGAAAGTCGGGATCTCCGATCCCGAGCGCAGTCTGCGCTGTTATCCGTTTGAGCTTTCCGGCGGCATGCGTCAGCGTGTGATGATTGCCATGGCACTTTTATTGCAGCCGAAGCTGGTGATTGCCGACGAACCGACGACCGCACTCGATGTGACGATTCAGGCACAGATTCTGGAATTGCTGCAGGATATGCGCAGAGAGGATACGGGTTTGCTGCTGATCACCCATGATATGGGGGTGATCTGGGAAATGTGTGATCAGGTCGCGGTCATGTATGCATCGCATATTGTCGAGACGGCACCGGTGAAAGAACTCTTCGAGCATCCGCTGCACCCCTATACACAGGGCTTGCTCGCTTCCATTCCCAGCCTGCACCACGGTAACGGTCCCCTGCCGCATATTCCGGGGCAAGTTCCCAGCCTGCTGCATCCGCCAAAGGGTTGTCCTTTTGCAGACCGCTGCCCGAAAGTGATTGATCAATGCCGGAGGATCATGCCATCACTGCGATCTGTAAATGCAGAAACTCATCAGGCGGCCTGCTGGCGCGCCGGAGAATAAGGGGCCGTTTTTTTTACCACGAAAGGCACGAAATACCTTGGGGTGGACTGGCGCCCACAACCCATGTAAGTTGTAAGTTGTAAGTTGTAAATGGTAAGTTGTTGGGGAGGTTTTCGATCCCATCCATGATCGGTCGGATCGGTCAGATCGGTCGGACAAGAACTTGTCTGCCAATGGCTTGTGGATTAAC
>JAQVUB010000263.1 GCA_028699735.1 Lentisphaeria bacterium
ACGGAATTTTTTTAGAAATTGTTGCTTTGACGGATGAGATTGCTTGCAAAAATTGTGCAATCAGCCTGCCGGTTGTGAAAAAGAGATGGAGGGAAGTAGGTTACGCCATCTGTTTTCGACAATCGACAGGCCCCAGGCAAAGTTTTCACTGGCAGGCATATCCGTCAAAGCCATCACCTTTAAATTTTCCGTGTTTTCCGTGTGTTCCGTGGTAATAAAACCTTTTCGGGCGCCCTCTAGTTATCAGCTGTCAACCTGTCCATTAAAGTCAATCGTCCATCGTCCACGTCCATAAGGTCCATAGGGTCCATAAGGTCCATAAGGTCCATCGTCTATCGTCCATCGTCTATTGTCCATCGTCCATTAATTCTTCTTCAAAAAGAAATGTAATGATAGTAGTGCGAAAAGATCTTTGATGAAGTATGTTTCATGATGATGGAAATAAAGAGTTCTTCTGGCAGAATAACGGAAACAGGTTATTTTATAAAAATCATTGTTTGCGTTTTTCTTTTCAGCCTGCCAGAGCACGTGCTGAAAAGTTTCTTTTTTTTTGTTTGGGTATGGCATGTCAGAAAAACCGGATTTGTCAGCAGAAGTACTCCTTTCCAAAGGGAAAATGATTGACAAGTATCAGATTGTCAAACTCATTGGTTTTGGGGGTATGGGTGCGGTTTATCTGGCGATTGATACAGACAATGAATATGACAATGCCTATGTCGCTTTGAAAATTTTATATCCGAAGCTGGCACGCAAGTCTGGTGATTTCACCCGTCGTTTTTTGCGGGAGGCCCGGATCGCCAGCCGGATCAAGCATCCGAATCTGGTGCAGGTATTTGAGTGCAATTTCAGTGATGAGAATGGATTTTATTATCTTGCTCAGGAGTTTGTCGGTGGGGGGTCTTTACGTCAACTGGTTTCCAATGACACGGTTTTGAGTGAGATCGAAGCGTTGCGAGTTGCCATTGGTGTTACTCAGGCATTGGTTGCGGTGCATGAACATAAGGTGGTGCATCGGGATATCAAGCCTGATAACATCATGTTTACCGCTGAAGGTACCGTCAAGCTGACGGACTGGGGAATCGCCAAGCAGAGAAACTTCAGCAATGCCGCTGCGCTTGCTCAGCTTGAGCTGACTGTCAACAAGGTCTTTATGGGCACCCCGCTGTATGCTTCACCGGAACAACTTCAGGACAGCCGAAATGTCGATATTCGTTCCGACATTTACAGTCTTGGTGCAACGATCTATTATTCTCTGGTTGGGAAGCCGCCATTCCGGGGGACGACGGAGGTTGATTCTCTCTGTGCGGTACTGAACAGACCCGCTCCGGATGTGCGCAAGGCCCGTCCGGACATCTCAGATAAACTGGCCGTTCTGCTTTTGCGTATGCTGGCAAAATCTCCTGATGAGCGCCCAGCCCATCCGGGAGTTCTGCTGGAGTTGCTCTTAGATGCCGGGCAAAAGTATCACTTGCGGGAGCATTTGGGAATATCCGGCATTCATTCATCTGGTGTTGCCAAGGAATCAGGGCATGGAAAACCCGTTTTTGGGTCGAGTCCGGTCCCGTATCAACCCACCGAGGCGACCCGGCGTCCTGAGCCTTGTCTGGCGCCTGAAGTTGTGTTACAACCTGATGCAGGTTCGAAACCGGCATCTCAGAGAGAGGCTATGCCGGCAGATGAACCGGTTGAACCCTCTGAATATTGTCCGGAGGCAGGTTTGGCAGGCGATTCCAAGGAAGACTTTTCCTCTGTAACGGGTGGAACTCTGATTGCTGAAAAACAGGTTGGCCAGGCAGATCGAAGTTCTGAAACACGCTCGGGGAAGGTAGACAAATCTGCTGTGTCCAGAACCGTTTCTGTGGACGAAGGAGAGAAGGCTTTGCCGTCAGCGCGAGCGCCTTCCAGGGTTGTTGCATGGATGATCCGGTTTATCTTGCTGCTGGCTGTTGTTTTTTTTGCCGCTGAGCAATGGGTTCAAATCAAGTCGCCGGGCGTAATTTTTGCTCGATGCATGGCAATGGGAGAAGTGGCCTTGCGGAACCATGCCTGGCAGGATGCCCTGTTCTATTACCGGGGGGCCAGTCATGTTCCGGGGTATGAAAATGACCGCAGGCCGGATGCGGGAATCGCAATCGCAAAACGCGGCTTGGATTTTGAACAGAAAATGGCCTCTGCTTTGCAGGTATTGAAAGCTGAAGTCCAGAAAAGCAAAATTGACTGGAAGGAAGCCCACACCCTGTTTTCTGAAGCCATGGCTATTGAAGGATTTCAGCAGAATGTACTGATTTTGCAGAAGGTTGACTATTGCAAGCGCGGGATGCAGTATACCGCATTTTTTCGTTCTGGTGTTAAGGCTGCGGACAGCAAACAGTGGCAATCTGCTGTCGAAAACTTTGTCAAAGCCCTGCGTGTCCCAGGGTTTGAAAAGGACTGCGAAGCACAGGAATTGTTGCAGACAGCCCAAAACAACCTGCATTTTCTGGAACTTTTTACGCAGGGACAGCAAGCTTGTCAGGCAGCTGTCAAAAGCGGGACGGTCGCTGATTGGCAGAAGGCGCTTGATGACTTAAAGGCGGCCCTGAGCATCCCCGGAGTCAGCAAAGAGGATTTGGCGGGTGCTGAAAAAGCACTCCTTTCTGCCAAGGCCGGTCTGCAGCAGGCGCAGAAAAATTATCTCGATGATCTTTTCACACAGGTCGAGACGGCAATGGAAAAAGCGGACTATTCTCAGGCGAAGAAATGTTTGAAAAGCATTCTTGATATTCCGTTTTTAAGCGCAGAGGATCGTAACAGGGCCAAAAAACTGGCAGCAGAAATTGAGGAATCTGAGCGTGAATCTATCCTATCAACCCAGTTTCGGGAATTGTTTGAGGCTGGCAAGACGGCTATTGCGGGGAAAAATTATCGTCTGGCTGAACAAAAGTTTTTGGAAGCTTTGAAAATTCAAGGGTATGAAAAAGATGCTACAGTCATGGCCTTGTTGAGTGAAGTTTGGACAGCTTGGTTTAAGGTGCTGATTGAAAGGGCCAAAAATCCGACAACTCCCGTTGACCAGGCAATAAACGATCTCAATGAAGCCGAAAAAATTCAGGGAATCACGCCGGTACAACGGCTTGAAGTGGCGAAGACCCGGGAGGATATTCGCCGGACGGAGGAGGAGCGCAGGAAAGCAGAGTTGCAGAGGAAATATGATTCTTTGCTTGCTGAAGCGGAAAAATTGCTGGCCGATGCAAAGTCAATGGCGGACTATGAGGAGGTTGAAAAGCGATATCAGGAAGCAAAACAAATGAAGGTTGCCGACCGGACAGCGGCTGAAGTTGGTTTGCAGGAATGTTACCGGCAGCGAAATGAGTTTTTGTTCAAGGCAGGGGACGAATTTGCTGACAGGAAGAAATGGGCCGACGCGATGGATTGTTATCAGAAAATTCTGTTTGGGGTTTTCTCGGATTCTGGTGACAGGAAAAAGGCAGAGGGGAAGATTCTGGCTTGTCGTTTATCGGAGTTAAGGCAGTTGCTGGAAAAGGGTCAGGAAGCGCTCCGGCGTGAAGACTGGCAGGTTGCCGAGGATGACTTTCGCCGGGCTGCTGAAAAGGCGAGGGGAGATTTTTCAAAGGAGAAGGCGCAGGCATTGGCGGGGCAGCAAAGTGCCCTCAATGGCCTGGATTTTCAAAGGCATTTTGGAGAAGGCAGGAGCCTTTTGAAGCAGCATCAATATTGGGAGGCAGTCAAGGCTTTCGAAAAAGCATTGAAAGTTCCCGGTTTTGAGAAACATCCCGAGGCTTTGAAAAACCGGCAGGAAGCTCATTTGCTTGCTGACGAAGAGCAAAAGACAGTAGAGAGGAATCGCTTTGAGCAGTTGATTGCAGAGGCCGGACCCTTGTTACAGGATGGGCAATTTGCCGCATCGGAAATGAAGTACACAGAAGCTGGCAAGGTGCCAGGCTATGCTCAGGATCAAAGAGTCAAAGAAGGACTTGACAAGATCAAGAATAGTCTTCGTTTCCAGGGTTTGAAAAGTGACTTGGATGGCACCATGCAACGAGCAGATTGGCACGAGGCTGAAAAACTTCTGGTGCAGCTGTTGAGTTTGCCTGGTTATCAGAATGATCTGGAACTTAAGATGCAGCTGACATATGTCCGTGGCAGGATTTTTCAAAACTTTGAAGAGCAGGGAAAAAAGTTCTTTAATGCTGAAAACTGGGAAAAAGCTGCTGAAGAATTTCAAAAAGCACTGGCTGTGGAAGGGTATCAGCAGCATCCCGAAGTGCAGAAGTTATTGGATCAGGCTCTGGGAATGACGAGATGGCTCGAGGAAATGCAAAAAGCCGAAAAAGATTTCAGGAAAACTCGTGTCCGTTTGCAAGAGGAAAAATATTTTCGTACTGGTGCCTTGAAGAATGATTACCTTTGCGAACTGAAAAATATCTGGGCAGTACTAGGTGACTGCCCGGTTGAGAGGATCAGCAAGAAAGGTCAGGAAGAGCTTTGGGAGAAAGAAATTCAGCCGGATTTGACTCAAGCTTCGGACGCTCTTTTAAACGATCTCCAGGTGCTCTCGCTGACTGGTGAGCTGCAGGCCCATACAAGGAGGGAATTTCTTGCCCTGCTTGCTGAGGTGGATGTGATTTGCGAGGGGAAAATCAGCTCCTTGGATGAAAAATCCGAATTGCGTATTAATGTAACCAGATTCTTTCTGGTGGATTATTTTCATCCGGACTTGATAAAGGATA
>JAQVUB010000264.1 GCA_028699735.1 Lentisphaeria bacterium
CAAGAAAATATTGTTTGATCAGTTTTTCCAAAAATTTTTCTTGAGAATTGAGATTGTTTTCGAGGTTTTTCCAGGTTTTTTCCTGATTGAGAAAGAGGGTCGGATCACAATTGTAATTCCATGCTGCCAGAATATCTTCGAGGATATCGAGTGTAAAATCGGAGCTGATTTCGGCGTGATCGAGTCGCAGCTGTCGCATGGCGGCCTGAATGCGTTTTTTACTGATCCCCCGGGTTTGTTCTTCGAGGCATTGGAAGATCAGCTGTTGGAGCCGGTCAAAGTTTTCCGTTTGGCAGCCTCGTACTGCGATTTGGAAGATGGTCTGGAAGCAATTATCGTCATATCCGCTGCTGGCCAGGGTGCTGCAGAGGCCGGATTCGAGCAGGTTTTTGACCAAGGGGGCGGCGGAATTTCCCAGCAGGATGAGGTCAAGCAGCTGCATGGCCAAGTCCAAATCAGGGTCACGCTGGCTGTCGATGCGCCAGACCAGTGCGAGAGTCCCAGAGTCCGCTTCCTGATCATCGGGTTCTGGAACATAGTAAACACGTTTTTGCCGGGGCAAACGCCATTTGCGGGATTGAAAGAGGGTGGCGCCGGCTTCCGTTCTGGCAACGGTCTGCGGAACGCCGCGAAGCTGTTGCCGGACAAAATCGAGTTTGCGTTCGATCGGGATATTTCCAGTAAAGATGACTTTTGCTTTTTCGGGCTGATAATGGGTTTGATAATAGTTCAGGAACTGTTCGTAGCTGAGCAGCGGGATCTGTTCCGGATGACCGCCGGAGTCAAAGGCCAGATACGAGTCTGGCAGGAGGTGTTTCCAGACATTGCGTTCAAGAACATTTTCCATTTCGGCATAGGCACCACTCATTTCATTGAGCACAATCCCATTGATTTCGAGCCTAGGTCTTCCTTTGCCATCCTGTCCGATTTCATAGTGCCAGCCTTCCTGTTGAAAAGATTGCCGTGTGAGCAGTGGATGAAAAACCGAGTCCCAATAGACTTCCGCCAGGTTGAAAAAATCTTTTTCGTGACAGCTGCAGATGGGATAGACGGTGCAATCTGCAAAAGTCATCGCGTTGATAAATGTCGCCAGACTGGATTTGATCAGTTCGATAAACGGATCCTTCAATGGGTATTTTTTCGAGCCGCTGAGCACGGTATGCTCGAGGATATGCGGAACACCGGTATTGTCTGAAGGAGGCGTGCTGAAGTGAAGAGCAAAAAGGTTTTCTCGTTCGGGAAGGTCAAGGCAGAGTACTTCCAGTCCGCTGACATGCCGGAAGCGGCAGACTCTGCCCTGCAAAGAAGGCACAGGGACATCCTGAAGAAGTTGAAATTCCGGATCGTTCATAGAAAAAAAGGGGGCAGGGGGCAGGGTGCAGGGGGCAGGGTGCAGGGGGCAGGGGGCGCATACTTGCGCTACACCTCTTCCTGTCCCCTGCCCCCTGAACCCTGCACCCTTTACAAAAACAAAACCGGTAACGCCATAGTCGCATTACCGGTTTTGCCAATCGGAATAAAGAAATTTATTTCTGAACTTCTTCTGTTTTCGCTTCTTCAGCCGGGGCTTCTGCTGACGTTTCTGTTTGGGCCTTGGCACGTGCGGCCACGACGTCATCCGCTTCGACGAATTCAAGGACAGCCATTTCTGCTGCGTCACCGATTCTCGGGCCGAGCTTCATGATGCGGGTATAGCCCCCTTTGCGCTCTTTGAAACCAGGGGCGACTTGATCAAACAGAGTTGCCACCGTTGCGGGCTGATGCAGTTTTGCAATCGCCAGACGACGTGCATGCAGACTGCCATCCTTGCCAAGGGTTACCATCTGATCGGCCAGCATGCGGATGCGTTTTGCCCGAACCAGCGTCGTAGTGATACGACGGTGCTGAATCAGACTGCATACAGAGTTGGCCAGGAGGGAACGCACGTGAGCCGACGAACGGCCAATCTTAAAGGTGAATTTGCGGTGTCTCATCAGTATTATTCCTCATTATTCGTTTGAAGCTGCTGAGCCATCTGCCGCATCAGCTCCTCTTTGACGCTCTCTTTTAATACCATTTCCAGGCTCAGACCGTAGTCGTACAGTTTCTCCTTGATCTCCAACAACGATTTCTTGCCGAAATTCCGGTACTTGAGCATTTGTGATTCGGATTTTTCCACCAGTTCGCCAAGGTAATGAATCTGGGCGGAGCTCAGGCAGTTGACTGCCCGTACCGAAAGTTCAAGATCATTGATGTTGGTGGTCAGGTTCTTGACCAGCTTGCGCTCTTCCTCGGTCAAACCGCCATTGTTCTGGGCAAAAAGGGCATTGCTTTCACCCGTTGTGAAAATCTGCAGATGTTCGCGGAGAATCATCGCCGCCTGCGTGAGAGCTTCACGGGGATCAACCCGCCCATCCGTCCAGATTTCCAGTTCCAGGCGGTCAAAATCCGTATGCTGTCCAACCCGGCAGGCCTGGACATCATACCGAACCCGCTCGATCGGGCTGTACAGGCTGTCGACCGGAATCGTGCCGATCGCCTGATCCTCATGCTTGTTGTCTTCGGAAAGATTGTAGCCGCGCCCTTTGCTTAATTCCAGATCCATGCGGAAAGGCTGATCACGATCCAGGGTGCAGATCAGCTGTTCAGGATTCAAAACATGGGTGACTCCATCTTCGCGGATGTTGGCGGCAGTGACCGGCCCCGCTTTTTCCGCATACAATTCAAGTGTGCGCGGTAAGGTGCCTTCACAGCTGAATTTCAACTTCTTAATGTTCAGGATAATCTCCATGACGTCTTCCAGAACACCCGGTACCGAGCTGAATTCATGGGAAACACCATCAATCTTTATACTGGAAACCGCCACCCCTTCAATGGAGGAAAGCAAAACCCGGCGCAAAGCGTTTCCAATGGTTACACCAAAACCGTTCTGCCAAGGCTCCGCAATAAACTTCGCATAGCGCGGGGTAGCGGTCGCCTCCTCAACTGCCACCGACTGCGGAAGTTCAAAATTTTCGAGGCTTGCCATTGCTATCTCCTTCGTGATAAATGTCCGTTTAATATAACTTCACCAAGACCAGTCCATTATCCACTCAGGAACTGTTATACTCTCCGGCGTTTTGGAGGCCGGCAGCCATTGTGCGGCAGTGGAGTTACATCGCGCAGCGTGGTGATCTCAAGCCCAGCTGCAGCAATGCCACGCACGGCGGATTCACGCCCGTTGCCCGGTCCTTTGACCTCGACCTCGACTTCCCGAAGACCATAGGAGCTCATCGCTTTTTTGGCTGCATCGCCGGCGATCACCTGAGCGACGTAGGCGGTGCTCTTTCTGGAACCTTTGAATCCCAGCTTGCCGCCGGTTGACCAGGCCATCATGTTGCCCTGCATATCGGTGATTGCGACACGGGTGTTATTATAGGTCGAATCAATGTGCACAACACCACTGAGTACTTGGCGCTGACTCTTGCTTTTACGCCGCGGTTCGGCTGCCGGCGCTGCTGCCGTTCCTTCGCTTTGCGCCTGAATATCGTTTTTTTCTTCTGCCATGTTCTGTAGCTCCCAATCTAATCTTGACGGTCAATCCCTGCCAGTTGTTGCAAATCGGTCCTCGACAAGAAACGGTCTTACTTGTTGGCCTGTTTGCGTTCCGAACGATCCCGAATGGCCCCAATCGTCTTTTTGCTGCCTTTACGGGTACGGGCGTTGGTTTTCGTGCGCTGGCCACGGACGGGCAGGTTACGGCGGTGACGCTGACCGCGATAGGAACCGATGGCGATGAGCCGGCGGATATTCTGGGCTACCTGCCGGCGCAAATCCCCTTCCACCACGAAACTGTCCTGCAGGATCTGCAAGATGGCGGAGATGTTGTTTTCGCTTAAATCACTGGCTTTCATCATGGGATCGATCTGTGCCCGGCGGCAGATTTCATTTGCCACCGAGGGGCCGATACCGTAAATGTAAGTCAGAGACACATTGACGTGTTTGTCGTTCGGAATGTCTACACCGAGAATTCTAGGCATCTTGTTTTTTCCTGAAAGTTAAACCTGTATGATTCTTTTGTTTGTGCCGGGCTGCAAATCGGGTGATAAGCCCTGAACAGCAACCCATACCCGGTCAGCCTTGGCGCTGTTTGTGACGGGCATTCTTGCAGATAACCCTGACAATCCCCGCGCGCCGGATAATCCGGCAATTGTTGCAAATTTTTTTGACTGATGCTCTGACTTTCATTTTTGACCTTCTTTCCGTCTGATCCTTCCGGCTTTCATGAACACGGTATAAAAGAAATAAAAAAAGGAACCGCGGCCTTGCGTAACCATGTCAGTGACGGCGGCCGGAAACATTTTCGCCGCTACCACATCGCAAGGGAAAAGTAAATAATGTAACGTCACTTCCTTTTTTTGCAAGTGCAATTGTTGAAAAACGTCCCAACGGCAGTTTGCTCTGGGTAAGGCGTCAGTTCACCTGGGTGACAGAGATTTTTTAAACAACGAAAAGCACGAACCGCCCCGAAAAAAAATCATGGAAGCGGCGTTGGCTGCTAGCATGCGTCGTACTTCCCATGAAATTTTTTCGGGTCATTTTGTGTCTTTTGTTGTAAAAAAATACCACTGACACATTACTTGCTCTGGGAATCGGGATTCATCGGCTTTACCGTTTCCGGTAGGTGATTCTTCCTTTGCCTAAATCGTAGGGTGACATTTCAATGGTGACCTGATCTCCTGGC
>JAQVUB010000265.1 GCA_028699735.1 Lentisphaeria bacterium
GCATGAAATTTTGCACAGCGATCTCTTACCGCAACGCAACAACCTTAAAAAATTTTCGAGTCTTTTTGTGTTTTTTCGTTGTTAAAAAATAGGTTGTGGACGCCAGTCCACCCCAAGCCTTTTCGTGTATTTCGTTGTTCAAAAAAAAAGCCTTAACCAAGGTGGTTAAGGCTTCAAAAATGGTACCGGGCATCGGACTCGAACCAATGACACGTGGATTATGATTCCACTGCTCTACCGACTGAGCTAGCCCGGCAATTCGGAACGATTCTAATGTATGCCTTTTTTGCGATTTTTCAAGTTCACCGGACAGAAATTACTTTAAAAGATTTCCATCGCCAAGCATGACAGAGCCTTCTTCGAGGCTTTCAACGACTTTCGAACTAGCAATTCGCAATTCCCGCTTGGTGGCGATTTCTTCCCCGTTCCTCTGCAGAAACTCTTCGATTTGTTTTTTGTACAGTTCGCGAATTTTGAAGCGGCGGATTTTCATGGATACGGTGAGGGTTCCGTCTTCGATATTGAAATCCGGCAGGATGATGACATCTTTTGGTTTCTGATACAAAGCCATATGTCCGGTCGTGCGCAGAACCTCCTGTTTGACCAGGTCGTGCAACTCCTCAGGGCTGTGTTGATCTTTGATTTCCTGCGGTACATTGGCGCAGACATAGAGATTTTTGCATTTTTCTCCGATCACCATGGCTTCGCTGATCATCGGTGATGTTTTCACAGCGTCTTCGACGAATTCCGGATGGACTTTTTCGCCGCTGATCATGACGATCATATTGCCTTTGCGGCCCTGGATGAAGATAAAGCCATCTTTATCGCAGTATCCGACATCGCCCGTATTGAGCCAGCCATTTTCCATGGTTTTGGCGCTGGCGTCGGTATGCCGCCAATATCCCTTCATGACGCATTGCCCTTTGACCAGGAGCTGCCCATGATTGCTTTTGTCAAGATTTCCTTCTTCATCTTTGAAGGTAAAATCACCGCCATGCTCCGGAAGCAGCCAGGGAAGCACTGGGCCGCAACTGCCAAGGCGATGCACATCCTCCAGATTGGAACTGACGACCGGGGAGGCCTCCGTCAAACCATAGCCTTGGAAAATGGGCATGCCCATGAATTTGAAAAAGATCTGCAGTTCCAGATCAAGAGGAGCACCCCCACTGACAACAAAACGGATTTTACCCCCAAATGCTTTGCGGAATTTTCGGAAAACCAGCGGGTCATAGAAGAGGTGATGGGTGACCATGCGCAGGATGCCACCATCCAGCTTGGGACCGGCATTGCAGATCCTGCTGGCATTGTAAATCGCCTTGTCAATCAGTGCTTTTTTCTTTGGCGGCAATTCGGCAATGCTCTTGTCGATGGCCGCTTTCAAACCATCAACCACTCGCGGTACCACCAGCACAAGAGTCGGTTTGTAATTTTTGATGTTCCGTTTAAAATCCCGGATGTCTCGCGGGATGGCACAGGCACTTCCCGCCATGAAAGCGCATATGACTTCAGTCGTCAAAGCATAGGCATGCCAGTAGGGCAGCAAGGACATCATGCGGTCTGACTTGCTCATATGGAAGCATTGTAAAGCGGACCAGCTGTTCATCCAGAGATTCTGATGCGTCAGCATCACCCCTTTGGGCATTCCGGTGGAACCGCTGGTGTAGATCAACGTGGCAATACTGTCAACGGGGATGTCGGCGGTCGGCTGGGTTTTATTGCCGGCACTGGAATCAATGGATATGCTCTGCCAGTTAATAACCGGAATATCGCCGGCATTGTTCTTGACTTTTGTCTCGAAACTTGCATCTGAAAGAATCAAAGCCGGATCGCAATCCCGGATAATAAAGGACATTTCCAAGTCACCCAGGCTTTCACAGACTGGAACAGCGATCAGCCCCAGTTTCCAACAGGAATAAAAGAAAGCAAAATGCAGTGGAGACTTTGGGGCAATGGCAACAATGCGATCACCCGTTTTGACTTCGCGCTGCCGGAAGAATTCGATCCACGAATTCACTCTGGTTTTGATCTCTGAATAGGAATAGCTGTTGATGGTATTGCCATCCGGAGAATAAATCAGTCCAGTGTTCCTGGCAAATTTTTCGGTTGACTGATCGAATACTACACCTAGGTTTTGCGGGGTCGGCATTGTGCTGCTCCTTATTTGCGGTTGAATGCAGTCCGGGACACTGACAGCGATCCTTGGTAATATACTCGATTAGCTTGAGAATCTGATTTTTTTGTCGTGGGTCAAGGAAGGCAGTTAACAGTGACATTCAATTTTTAACAACGAAAAAACACGAAAGGACACGAAAAATTTTCATAGAAATAACCATGTATTGTAACAGTAAAAGACACTTCCATGAAAATTTTTCGTGTCCTTTCGTGTTTTTTCGTTGTTAAAAAAGAATTTCTCCGTTACTCCGTTTCATTGAACGTCTACAAAAAAGTAAGGTTTTCAGCCAAATCGAGTATAACAAAAAAACGCCAGCGGAGCAGAGTCCCTGGCGTTCGAAAACAAGCGGTCAAAAAAAGGAAAGCCAAAGGCCATCAGGCCATTTTGGCCACTCTGGCGGCCAGGCGTTGTTTTTTACGGTCAGCTTTGTTCGAGTGAATGGTGCCTATTTTAGCGGCTTTGTCAAGTTCAGAGAAACATTTGCTGAGCAGTGCAACAGCATTTTCTTTGTTTCCGCTGCCAATCTCCTCATTCAGATTGATCTCAGAGGTATGAATACGGGATTTACGCATCCGGTTGACCAGACGCTTTTTGACATTGCTTCTAAGGCGTTTTGCTGCAGACTTGATGTTCGGCATTCTTCTTTTTTTCCTATCACGATGGAGGAACGAAAAACGATCATTAATAAAAAAGCGTAAAATATAATATGATATCACTTCCGGAAAATGCAACTTGGCTGTGGAAAAAAAGCCCCGGAAAAAATGGAATTACGTGGATTTTTTTTCAATGAAAGGCATGAAATGGCACGAAAAAAAAAGCCCCGGAGAAAATGTATTCTCCGGGGTAATGGTAGCGGGAATAGGATTTGAACCTATGACCTTCAGGTTATGAGCCTGACGAGCTACCGGGCTGCTCCATCCCGCAATAAGTTTTCGTTACGTCAAATACTATAGCATCCATTAGGTATCTTTGCAAGCCAATACAGAGCTTTTTCTGCTTTTTGCGTTTTTTTTGTGTAATGCGTCAGTAAAGGTGGTAAAGGAGGGATTCATTTCGTTGTTCAAAAAAAACTTGGGATAAGGGCTGTTTATTTGAGGAACTTTTCGGCGAGGGCGAAGTAATGTTCCCAATCGAAGGGGGTCTGGTCGTGCTTGCCGGTACGGTAATGGAAGCTGATGTCGCCGCTGATATACTGATCAGGCTGGGGCATTTGAGCGGCATCGAGCCCTTTTGAAGCGAACAGTGCATAGACTTCGGAAGCGGCTTTTGCGGCCAGAAATTCTCCTTTCGGGTCGGCGTAAAAGTCTTCGGTAGCGGTAGCAATGGCCAGGGGACGTGGGGCAGCCATGGCAAGCAGTTCATGCTGGTCAAAAGGCATCGTTTCTTCGCATCCGATATAGTCATGGCATTTTTTCACAAACCAGACCGGGACTCCGCTGTTTTCGTGTGCCTCAAAATGCTGCGACAGATTTTCGCCGAATTTGCGTCTGTGCAGGGCAGCTCCTCCGCATCCGGAATTATTCGAGATGACCATGCGGAAACGTTTTTCGATGGCGCCGGCCCAAAGGGCAGTTTTGCCCAGGCGCGAATGTCCGTGTACGGCAATTTTGGCGGGATTGATCATAGGGTCATGTTCGAGGCATTCAAGGGCTCTTGAAAGTCCCCAGGCCCAGCAGCCGATGACCGAATAGCGTTTTTGGATATCTGGATATTGTTCAGGGGTGAAAAACAGGCTGAAGGCGCTGTATTGTTCCGAGTGAGTGGCATCCGGATGAATGTCATGATAGCAAAGGGTGGCCGAAGCAAAGCCCCGCCGAACGGCTTCCCGGAAACACCAGCGATCGGCCTGCAGAGAGCGCTCTTCAACGGCCAGCATGCCAGGTTTTATGAAGCCGGTGCAACGCACATCTTTTTCATCAGTGGTATTGTGATTCCCCTTGAAATTCAACCCGAGGAAGGCCGGCACCGGGCCGGTGGCATTTTTGGGCAGATAGAGAAGCATATCAAAAGCAAAGCTGCGTCCATTTTCCATACTGCAATGAATCCGGAATTCTTTGCGGATGGCGGTATTGTCGAGAGCATCATTTCTCTGTGCAAGCAGTTCGAAACGCGTGCTGTCCGGACGTGGCAGGATTTCACCGTATTCGCCATCTTTGAGCTGTTGCAGGATGCGTTCTCGCTGTCCATTGACCCATTCTATAGCTGTGCTGATGTGACGTCCCTCTGTTGTCCGCAGCGGATCCGGCAGCGTATATTCCGGCACATCTTTTTCATCAATGCTGTAGGGTTTCCAATTTGCTTCGCAGGATTTTTCTGACATGAAGAAAGCTCCCAGTGTAGATTGTTATGACTTTCTATGCAATTACCAATCGTTGATAATTTAACCGCTGATATGATTTTTTTCGTACGACTATCATGACATTTCTTGTTTGAAGAAGATTTAATGGACGAAAGACGAAGGACGATGGACGATAGACGATGGACCTGATGGACCCTATGGACCTTATGGACTTTATGGAC
>JAQVUB010000266.1 GCA_028699735.1 Lentisphaeria bacterium
TAAAAAAAATTACTGGGTTTCAAACATTTTATTGAGCGCGGAGCGGATTTTCCACTCCGGTTTTTTGAGGGATCCGGTCAGTTCTGCATCGAAGGCCCAGGAAAGGGGCTTCAGCATGAAGGAAAGGAGGTTGACGTTTTTCAGAGCCTCGCCTTTGACCGTGAAATCGAGCTGATCGTCATGCCAAGCATATTCGCCGTTGCCATGCAGAGAGATAATCGTTCCGTTGGTATCAAAGTGATTGATCAGCAAGCGCTTGCCCTGCAGTATAAAATCGGCATCCAGACGGCTTATATCGCCCAGGCCGGAGACTTTATCGCGGGAAAAGATCTGCAATGAACCCAGGGACAGGATCGAAGCGAGATTATCCATCAGGGGTACCTGCCAGAGGTCGGCTTCGCGCAGGCTGAAATGCCCGCTGCCTTCCAGATGCAGGGGGGATTCCGCCCAGTTTTTCAGCATGGAGACCTTGCAGTCGCTGTCGATTAGTCCGCCAAGGGGATTTTTCCGTTTTCTTTCGGGGTTGCTGAGGAAGAAAGATTCGGCTTTGTCCAGCGGAAGGTTACGGATTTTCAGCAGGCTTTCACCGGAGCTGGTCTGAAAATCATAAAAACCTGTATTATTGAGACGTGCTCCGAGGAAGAAGGCCTCCGGGATATTCCAGAAGAGCCTTGCTGCGTCATAATTCCAGTTGCAGACAACCTTTTCAAGGTGTGCTTTGCGGAAGGTGATTTCAGGGGAAAGCAGGGTTCCGTTGATTTGGATGGTGGGGGAGTTGGCGAAGTCAAAGAATCCTTTGCAAGCGAGCCTGGCCTCCGGATGCAAGGTGATTCGGTCGAGGAATTCCTTCCAGTTCTCATTGATGGATTGAAGCAGCAGAATGACGTCCAGAGGCACCTGGGTTTCATCCAGTGAAAAGGTGCAGTTTGGAATTCCGGTAAAAGAGAAGGCGACCCGTGCATGGACGTCGCCTTGCTGAGTTTTCAAGGTAAGCGGTTCGAGGGTCAGAGCTTCGGGGAGTTCAAGCTTCAGGCCGATGCTTGCACCTGGAATCGGGAATTCCTTGAAGGAGGCATTTTTCACTTCCAGGGTGGCATCGATCTTCAGCTGCCAGTTATGGGTGTTTGAAGGGGCTTCCCAGTAGAGCAGATCCGGAATGCGGATTTCCGGAAGGTGTTGCATATCCCAATGTACATTTTCCCAGATTTTACGGTAAATTTGACAAGCTCCCTCATCGAAGATAAAGGCTTCAAATAATTCCGGGCGGGCGCGAACAGCGGCATTTTTGACGGCAATGGCCGGCGGTTGAAAGTGAATCAGCAAATCCAGAGAAAAGTCTTCATTCTCATTGACTATTGCCCGGATATTTTTGAAACTAGCCCGCCTTGCAGAAATCTCTCCGTCCGCTTTCACCCTGTGAATATCCAGCTGCCGGAATTGCGTGTGTTCAGCTTCGATCTGCAAAAAAACACGCCAGTCCTCTTTTTGTGCAAGCTCAAATTCCGGGATATGAAAGAGGATGCGGGCGGGCTGCGATCCGGAAAGCAGAAGATGGAGGGGTTCATAAATTCTCCGGAATTGCTCCTGGAAGCCGGTCAGGAACAGGTCAGGGATCAGGATCCCCTCTCCATCCGTGAGTTGCAAACGCCGGTTTTTCAGATCCAGGCGGCATTTTGCCCGGGCGTTCAGCATTTCTTTGCCGGACAGTCCCGTTGCATCGATACTGGCCATTTGCAATGAAAATTCTGGTTCGAGGCAGTGTTCTTTGAGCAGGGTTTCGAGCTTGATCGTGGCATCCAGGGTGATGCCAGGCGAGCCAGGCTGGTTAATTTCTGCAGTGGCTTTCTCAATATGCAGGCAGCCGGACTCGATGCGGAAGGGGATAAGCAGCTTCTGAAAATTCAGCCCGAATTCAGCCCCGCCGGCTTCCCGGAGTTCCCCGCGGATGCGCCACTGCCGCCAGTCAACAGGGGATTCCTCCATGTTGATTGTCAGCCGGACGTCATCGAAGTCCTCGAGGCTTGCTGCGCTCATTTCTGAAGTCAAACCATGATTGTGAAGGACTTCGCGGAGATTGAACCTGGCATCCAGATTTGCACTGAGCTTTTTCTGTCGCAAATTCCACTGCAGATTGCCGCGGATTCCTTTTTGCTGCCGGAAATCGAGACCGAGCACCAGATTGGTGAGCAGGAGCATTCCATTTTTGATTTGCAGAGAGAAGCTGCCCTGTTGAAAATGGGTTCCCATGATAGAAAGGGATTGGAGGGTACAATCCATTTGCGGTTCAGCATCGGAAAAATCCCATTTTGAGGGGGGTAGAGTTCCGCTGAAGGTGATTGGAATGGGGCAGGAGAACTCTTGCGGCCAGGGTTGGGAATCCGGTCTGGCCAGGCTCATGCAGGTTTCCGGGGTCAGGCGCCCTTGAAACTCCGCTGCGAAGCTCTGTCCCTTGAAATCAATGTTGATGCTGGCCTGGATTTGTTCATCACTGCTGAGCAGCCAGCGCAGATCCGAGAGTTGAAGCTGCTGATTACGGTAGTGGAAACGTCCGCGCTGTTTATGAATCAGCAAGGGGCCTATCTGCCCGTAATTCAGGTCGAAATTACCAGTCAGCTGAAAGGAACTCCATTCCTTGGCATCACCCTGGCAGGAAAAGGTCAGCAGGGTATCGTTTTCACCAAATTCACAGGCCTCAAAACGCCGTTGAAATCCTTCCAGAAAAGTTGTGATTCTTGCGTGTTGCTGCGTCATGCTGTCCGTTTTTTCAGAGAGCAGAGCGGCAATTTGCTGCGGCAGCAGGTGATAATTGTCGATAACCGTTTCCCCCCGGATGCGAATTCCATTCTGACTGAACATCAGATTGCCTGACAGCTTGTTTTTTTCAAGCGAACGAGCGCTAAAAAACAATTGCCGGCAATCCAGCAGGGTGATCCCATTGCCGGAAATCAACTGTATTTGTGCTGCATTGAGACGGAAACTCTCTGGCAGAAAATTACCTTGGCAGAGTTTCAGGGGATTGAAAGTGGCGACCGCTTCTCTGGCACTGAGACAGATTGGACCTAGCGGAGTGTCCATGGTGGCGGTTATGCCCTGAAAGGTCAGGCCACTAAATAGGCTCGCTTTGACCCAGGCAAAACGGCAGTTGATGCCCGCATGAGCCAGAGAATCCTCCACCAGAACGCGACCGAAAACAGGCAAACCATAGATCCGGAAAATCAATTCAATGCTTATAAATAGAAAGACGAGCAGTAGAATGACGGCTCGAAGAATACGCTGATATGGTTTTTTTAGTCGGGGCATAAATGGAATACGGACGGCACACGGTTGACACAAAAATCTGCGTTACTATAACATTCCATTGGGATCATTTCAAAAGAGAGAGCCTTGCAGTCCTGCGTAATCCTTCAGTAAAGCTGGTAACGGAGGGATTCTTTTTGAACAACGAAAAGCACGAAACGACCCGAAAAAATTTCATGGAAGCGGCGTTGACTGCTAGCATGCGTCGTACTCTCCATGAAATTTTTTCGGGTCATTTTGTGTCTTTTGTTGTAAAAAAATACCACCGTCACCCGGTTTCACTGACGCATTACCAGTCCTGCAACCGTTTTTTCAGGGAAGGCGTTGATTAGGCTGGAAAAAAGATCAAACGTGGGGTATTTTCTGTGGGTGCCCGAATGAATGGCAGGGCGCATCCGGTTTTTCTCTGAGAGTGGCTGACAGCACAATTTTAGGAAGGATTTTTATGAGTTTTTTGGAAATCTGTGGACTAGCAATCTTGCAGGGCTTGACCGAGTTTTTGCCGGTCAGCAGCTCTGGGCATCTTCTGTTGTTGCAATATTTTGCTGGTATCAAGGCCAACCCTGGGCCGGCACTGGAACTGGCTTTGCATGGCGGCACCCTGCTGTCAATCCTGGTCTTTTACCGTAAAAGGCTGCTGGCACTGCTGTCCGGTGTACTGCGGCGTGAAAAAGCTTCGCTTTTATATTGTGCAGCTCTTGTTCTGTCCTGTATTCCAGCTGCTGTGGTTTATTTTCTGTTTCAGGAATCTTTGGATGCTTTGTTCGAAAAGCCGCTGATCTGTTCTCTGATGCTGATGGTCACCGGGCTGTTGCTGCTGTCAACCCGTTTTTTGCCCCGGGCTGGCCGTGAATCAGAACCCGGCTTTCTCTCTGCAAGCGGTATTGGCCTGATTCAGGCGGTGGCTCTGTTGCCGGGGATCAGCCGCTCCGGCAGTACGATCACCTGCGCACGCTGGTTCGGGATCGCCCCGTATAAAGCCGCTGAATTTTCCTTTTTGATGTCCATCCCCCTGCTGGCAGGAGGAATCCTGCTCAAAGCCAAAGACATTTTTGCATTGTCTGACAGCCCACGGGAATTGGCACTGATGCTGACTGGATGCGGTCTGGCCGCCATCATCGGCTTCCTGGCTCTCAAAATCCTGGCGCTTTTCCAGCTCAGCGGTAAATTCTGGTATTTCGGCGCTTACTGCATGCTGGCCGGCGGCGCGGCAGCCCTGTCCATCCTGCTTGGCTGAAGCCGGAATACGGACGGGACACGGACGGGACACGGACGGGACACGGACGGGACACGGACGGGACACGGACGGGACACGGACGGGACACGGACGGGACACGGACGGGACACGGACGGGACACGGACGGGACACGGA
>JAQVUB010000267.1 GCA_028699735.1 Lentisphaeria bacterium
AAGGACTCGCTGGCAGTATTGCTGTCAACCCATCCGGCTGGGGAGCAGGCTCGGGAAGTCGCCGACTTGTTCAGCCTGATGCAGGAAAGCATCCAACGGCTTCGCGCGGAACAGGCTCCGTCCAAAAAGCTTTTTTAACCACGAAAGGCACGAAAAAACTTGGGGTGGACTGGCGTCCACAACCTAAGTTTCAGGACACAGACAGAACACGGACGGGACACGGACGGGACACGGACGGGACACGGACGGGACACGGACGGCCTGTGAAAGGATGAATTTGACTGTTGTTTTTATGGATTTTATGGGATATCCCCGTTCCCGTATTTGTCCGTGTTTAGTCCGTGTCCCGTCCGTGTTTAGTCCGTGTCCAGTCTGTTTCCATTGCAAAAAAATCTTTCAGGAAAAACAAGATTTTGAGGGATAGTAGTACGAACGTTTTTAGAGTTGGGTTGCTGAGTTGATCATAACATTCAGCAATTTTGTCGTCATTCAATCCAATGGCAACAAAAAGCAAATTCCGACTAAGAAATCTCAGGCTGGGACATCAGCTTTCCTTCTAAATTTTCGTGTCTTTTCGTGTTTTTTCGTTGTTAAAAAAGTTTTTTGGACGCCCTCTAATCAACCTCCGAAAGGAAGTTCTTTCTTTGAAGTCCGCAATTCTCAAAAATACTCTGACCAACTATCTGACCGTTGCCATACGCCTGCCGCATGCGATTTTGATGACCCGCTGGCTGCTGGCTTATCTGGGACGGGAATCGTATGGCTTCTGGGCTTTGTTGTGGAGTTTCTTTGTCTACTCGCTGCTGCTGGATTTCGGGTTTGGGGTGTCGCTGCAAAAATACACTGCCATGGGGCTCTTCGAGAAGGACCCCGAACACTACAACAAGATCATCTCCACCGTGCTGGCCATTTATTTGGCAATGGCCGCGGTTATTGTCGCTGTCACGATTGGGGTTTCCTTTTTCCTGGAATGGGTGATCCGGGTCAATGACCCCGAACAACTCTCCTATTTTAAAACTTGCTTTTTGCTTTTCGGCTGCGGAGCTGCCCTGGTTTTCATTACCGCTGGAGTCCCGGAAATTCTGGTTGGCATCCAAAAAATCTACATTCGCAATTACGTCAATGCCATAACCCGTCTGGTGGAATTTGTCGGAGCGTGGGTGATTCTGATTTCTGGCGGCGGTCTGGTTACCCTGATCCTCTTTACCATCATTGTGCTGATTCTGTGCAACTTGGTTATGTGGATCTATGTTTGGAAACAAATCCCGACTTTGCGTATTCGACCAAGACTGGAAAAGAAGATTTGCCGGGAAATTCTGAATTTCAGTGGCTTTGCCTATATGAATTCATTATCCAAGCTGGTGATGAATAAAAGCGGTGACCTGCTGGTCAGCGCTTTTCATGGACTTTCTGCGGTGGGGATTTACCATCTTGCCGGACGCCTGCCCGACCTCTGTAACCAGGCCGTTTCACAATATGAGGAGAATTTCAGGCCGATTACTGCTTCCTTGTATTCCAAGGGGGAACACAAACGTCTGCGCAGCACCCTGATGAATTCGCTGCGCTGGAACAGCTTCACTGCCACGTTTTTTCTTTTCACATCCTGGTTCCTCTGTGAAGATGCCTTGCAGTTCCTGTTCAAGGTTTCGGACCCAGCAGTTGTCTCCCTCTGCCGCATCTTCCTGATCTTCATGTTCGTTACTACTGCCTGTGATAAATTTCCACGCGATTTTCTGCTGATGACCGAAAAACACCGCCTGCTCGCTTTTATCTCAGCTTTCGAGGCGGTGGCCAATCTGGTTCTGGCCTTGATTCTGCTGAATTTTTACTCGTCGCAAAGCCTGGTCTGGACAGCGATCACGGTCAAAGTTTTTCTGTTGCTGTTTTTGATTCTTCCGGTTGTTCTCAAGTATCTTGAATGCCCCTGGTGGTTCTACCTGCTGAAGGTGTATCTGGTTCCCTTTGCCGCGATGATCATCCCGGTATTATTGATCGATCTCGGGAAAAATCTGCTTTCGGGGAGCTCCTCTTTTATGCGGCTGGCCTGCTGTGGAAGCGCAGCCCTGGCTTGTTATCTGATGGTCGCGTTCCTGATTCTGCTTTCCACGGACGAAAGAAAAATGCTGAAAAATAAAATCAGCGATCTTTTGCGAAAGCGAGGTGCTTTATGAAATCTTTACGGGTTTTGTTGGGTGGACTGCCGCTGGGCTGTAATAATATTGGCATCGAAGCGATTGTTCAATGTGTCACTGGCATCCTTTGCAGACTTCAGCCGGACATCGAAATTACCGTCAGCAGCGCAAATCAAACGGAAAGCTCCGCCCGCTTCTGCGTACAGACCATCCCGCTCTATGGCTTTTCTCCCGCACCTAAATTGCGCGAGTTTTCAAAACTTATCCGGCGTTTTGATCTTTTTATCTGGTGTGGAGCCAATGGCCTCTCGGATTATCCAGATTCCGCCCTGAACCTGCTGCTCTGCGCCAGAAAACAGGGTGTGCAGACATTGATATGGGGAGTGGGCATGGACTCCGATTTGAATCCGCCTCCGGGCAAAGCTTACCGGCAAACGGAACGTCTGCTCGATGCGGTCAACCGCATCTGCAACTGGGACGTGGCAGTCCCCTTTGCAAAGTGCCGCGAAGCCCTTTTGCAGAAAAAAATCCGCAAGGCACTGGAAAACTGTCTTCTGGTGATGGTGCGTGATCCGGAAACTGCCCTGGCTCTGAAGCAATGCGGTTTTGCCAGGAGTATTGTCGGTGCGGATTCGACTTTGCTGCTCTCGACTGCGGAAGAATCCCCCGTACAGCGGGAGGATGGAATCTTCAAAATCGGCTTCTGCCTCTCTTCACGGAATCCCCTTGCCGATCCAGCCGGACTGAGTGCGCTGTGGCGGCGTCTTCTGGAGAATCCCGCACAGCGTCTGGTGTTGATACCGATGGATTCCGAGGCGGATTTGCAGCTGATGGATTCGCTGCGGCAGGGCCTTCCGTATCAGGAACGCATTCAAGTGCTTTCCTGCAGAGAGCCTGCCGTGATTCAGGCAGCTGCCGCAAATTGTGATGTGGTTGTCAGCAGCCGCCTGATTCTGCTGATTCTGGCTGCTAACGCCGCCACCCCGATTATCGGCATCGAAAGCGGCAGCAAAATCCGTAATTGGATGCGAATTTTCGAGATGAAGCCGGTCGGATCAGTCACCGATTGCGATTTTGAACGCATCGAGGAGGCCATCTCGGGGTTTCAGGTGGATGGCGGCGCCGCTTTCCGTAAAAAGGCCGCCTTTGTTTATAACCTGATGCGAAAACGACTCGCTCTCGCAGAGGAAGAACTGAAAGGCGTCCTGGAAAAACTGTCGGATTCTTAACCACGAAAAGGCACGAAATTTTCGTGTTTTTCGTGGTTGAAAAAGGTTTTTTTTTGCTATATCGATCATGTCAAACAAGCCAATATTCAATGATTTTTTTGCGGATTCCGACGATAAGCTGGAAGTCAGTGAAAGTTCCTGGGGGAGCCTGCCGATTGATTCGCGGGTTTCCGGGGAGATTTTGCGTATTGTCTTTAGCAATGCGGACAACAGCTGGTCTGCGGTGAAGATGCGCGGCAGTGATCCGTTGTTGCCTGACATCACGCTGGTAGGGATGCTGGCAGGGATCCAGGAGGGTCAGGAGATTGAAGCGGAGGGGCGCTGGGAGCGTCATCCTGAACATGGACGGCAGTTTCGGGTGCAGAGTTTCAAAGCAATTCTGCCAGCCACTGAAAAGGGAATCATCCGATATCTTTCTTCAGGAGTTCTACCTGGTATCGGGAAAATTTATGCGGAGCGGATTGTCAAACAATTCGGCACCGAGACCCTGAATATTCTGGATCATTATTCGGAACGGCTTCATGAAGTGCCCGGCATCGGCAAAAAGCGGATAACCGAGATACGTACGGCCTGGCATGAACAAAACCAGCATCGCGAAAGCTTGATTTTTCTGCAGGGACTGGGTATTACCCCGGCTTATGCCAATCGGATTATTAACCGCTATAGCGATGTCGCTGCCGCAGAAGTCGTCCGCAACAACCCTTATCGTCTTGCTGCTGAAATTGATGGCATCGGGTTTCTCACGGCCGACCGAATCGCAACTCAACTCGGTATTGAGAAAAACAGTCCTTTGCGTTTATGTGCCGGGATTGTGCATACGCTGGAAGAGCTAGCCAACCGCGGCAATGTCTGCTGCCCGAAAATTCTGCTGATTCCGGAAGCTGCCCGGATTTTGGAGGTGGCGGAATCCGCTGCTGAACTGGGCTTGGATACTGCCCTTGCAGAGAACAAGGTCAATGCGGTTTCTTTTGCAGATCCGGATCTGGCTTCCCCTTTTATCTATCTGCGCCGCCTGAAATTGGCCGAGGAGGAACTCGCCGAGGCCGTCAACCTGCTGCTGAATTCACCGCTGCCGCCAGTCTCGTTGCCCTGGCAGAGACTAGGAAATGATTACATCCGTCTTAATGAGCAGCAGAAGCAGGCCGTCCATTGGGCCCTGCAATATGGCTGTTCAATTGTCACCGGCGGACCGGGTGTCGGCAAAACAACAGTTATTTCAGCACTGGTTCGGGCAGGACAGCTGTTGCGTCTGAAAATCAGTCTGGCGGCGCCAACCGGACGTG
>JAQVUB010000268.1 GCA_028699735.1 Lentisphaeria bacterium
GGAGGGCGCGGAAGACCTGCTCGGAAAGGCGGCGCCCTCGGATAATATTGCGCTTGTAGTCAAAAGTGCTGGGACGGCCCAAAATGCTCTCACCCTGTTGTGAATGCAGGTTAAGGAACAAATCAGGCTGCACGCGTTCCGTCAGTTCGAGAATAGCCGCTGCTTCGCGTGTGTAAACTTTCCCGGGCGCACAGTCATGCATAATATTGTAGCCATCCCGATTGGGATAACCGCCAGGAAAAGCCACCCGATCCATCGGGAGGGGAAAGAATTCCTTGGATTGTGCCCAAGAGATCGTTTCTCCATTTTGCCAAATTCCCTGTGAGATGCGAGGGAAATCCTCTTTCGACACTCCTTGCAAGTGGTCTGGTGAAATCGCCCGTCCATCCGGGTTGCAGCAGGGTATGAAAACAATGCGATAAGCACGCAACAATGACAACAGTGCGGGGCGTTCGCAACCCCGGAGATCTTTCCCGGTCTCCAAAAGCTGTAACAAATTCATCACCGCCGCCACCCCCTCGGCCTCTGCGCCATGCACTCCCGCAATCAGCATCAGGCATTGCGGATCCATTCCGGAGGTCTTGAAAGCATTGGGATTGGCAGAACTTGCTGCCGCCGGCCAACGGACTTCAGGCTTGGGGAATTCCTTTTCCTGGAAAAAGACAGCATAGAGTTCTTTGCTGGCAAGCAATTTCTCCACTCTGCAATGACGCATCGTGCTGAGTTGCCGACGGATTTCAGGCAGACGGACATGCCACCAAGCGGGTTTTGCAGCCAATTTTATCGGATAACGTTTCATATGCCTCCGTTAGTTACGTTGTTCCCACAGTTCTTCATTCGTTGCAGGAAATTTAAAAGCATCACGCTGCAGTCCCGCTGTGGAGTTTATGCTTTCAGGAGAAGTCGGCAAAAAGTCGTGAAAATCCCATACTTTGAAACGCAAGGAGTTTCCTGGGTAACGGGCATTTTCTTTATCATTCCACATGCGCTGGAATTCAATCGGCTTGGCCAGGTCGGCCTGACGCAGCTGCTCATTTTCCCACACCATCATTTGAGGGGCAGCTTTGAATCCAGGATTGGTGCAAATAGATCCGCCATTATGCTTAACAAGTTGGTAATATTCATCCAACGTAAACTTTTCCCGCTGATTATTCTGAACACAAGAAATGATCTCGCGTAAATGGCGTGGATAGCGCAAATAATACAGATTGTTTCTTTCGGTGAGAGATGCAATGTCACCCAGTTGCAAGAGTTCTTGCCCTGTCTTGCCCTTGAGATTATCGGTCACAATATTATGTGTAAAGCGCACTTTTTTATCTCCCGTGCCGTAAAAGCACATCGTGTAAATTGCTGGCATTTTGAAGACGCAGTGCTCGATATTGACCGCATCGCTTTCTACGAATGCCAGGCTTTGCATACCACTGACAGACACTGAATTTCGAATATTGATCTGTTTGGAAAAACGCGCATGCACAAAAGCGGGCGAATATCCGCCTGCACGGCCATCATGGAAGCTGCGTTGGACAGCAATATCTTCACACGCAAAGATCAAATAGATGCCAGAGGAATTTGCCTTTTCGGTGCCATACATCTTGAAATGGAAACCATCGAATTGCACATGTTTCTTTCCAAACATCGAAAAAGCTCGGCAAGATTGTTGGGAAACGCCATCCAGCCAGACGGACTCGTTCTCAGCAGCTTTGAACAAAATCTTCTTTTCTGCAGTACCTTCGTTTGGTACAATCACCGTTCCTGTGTATGTCCCTTGATGAACCAGTACCGTATCGCCTGGGCCAGCCATCTCGGCACCTCGTGAAATAGAGCGAAACGGCCGCTCGGTCGAACCATCGTTGTCGTCCGAACCCTGTTGTGATACGTGGTAAACAATCGCAGAATTTGCTTGCGCCAACGTGGCAAATCGACCAATATCACTGTTCCAAACAGCGCTTTCAGGGACAGCAAATTTTGCTGGCTGAAAGTGGTTGGCAATGTTGAAGGCCAAACGGGGTTTTATAGTCACAATGTATTCATAGTTGGTATTGGGCTTGAGTTCGGCCAAGGAAACATCGTGGCAATGGCATTCGACAGTCTGGTCGCGAACCTGAATCCATTGTGCGGCATTTTGCTCCCGATACTGAACCGTCGCGAAAGTTGGTGTTTGACGCAGAACAAACCGTATTGTCGCGGTTGTGTCATTGACTTTCAAAGCTTGCACTTGCTGCGGTTTCTCAGAGATGGGTTCGTAGAGGAAAAAATACGGGCCAAGGGGCAAGCCATCCAAAGACTTTCCATAAAACTGATGTTCATTCACCAGCGTGAAGTCACCTTGCCGGGCATCTTTAAAGTCAGGTGAAAGCATCACTGCAGCGATCTCATGCGCCGGTGGCATCGTTGAATAGGCATTGTTGATGGAAACGATTCCCGTTGGCCAATCCTGTGCCGATGCCAGGATATTGTGTGAAATCACGCCTTTAATTCGCTCGCCGGACAGCAAGGTTTTGACACTTGAGGCCACTGCGGTGTGCCTGAACAACAACTCAAGAGCCTGAGACGAGTCCAGAACCCTGGGTGAATCAGCAAAACCGCAATTTTCGATTGCCAACACCGCACCCTGTGCGGAGATTGCGCTTCCCAGTTGGCCGACAAAACTCAAACGCAGCAATCTCGCATTGTTGCCCGAAATTGTCAAACCGGTTTGTCCGCCGCCGATGACCGCTGCCCCATGCTGGCCTCGTCCTGCCAGGAGGACATCGTTTGCCGTCAGTGTCATCCCGCCATCATATTTTCCCGGCAGCAAATAGACCGTCGCTCCATCCGGGACTTTAGTCAACGTCTTCCATGGTGAAACAATGGAACGTCCGCTGTTGCTGTCATCTCCTTCCGGAGACAGAAAAAAAACATCGCTTCCTGCGAAACCACACTTAAATTGAGACTTCTCCTGCAATCGCAAATCAAAATTCCAAGGGTCGGCGAAATCCCGCGGATAAGCCATGACATTATTATTTTTGCCGAGTTGTAGCGAAGTGGGGCTTTTTTTGAGATCAGGGTCATAGTCATCAGACCGGAAAACTGAAGTTTCAGATTTGCCGACTGCGACCATATCTGGTGTATACGAATTGACTAATTTGCTGTTTGGGTCGGGGGGCTTTATCCAGATCGAGCCTCTGACATCACCCAAGCTCAAACAATTGGAGATGATGTTGTTCTTATTGTTACCGTAAAACCGAATGCCATATGTGGCTGAACGGAAGGAAAGACAATGGTCTATAACGGAATCTGCCGCTATTTGCATGATGATGTTTCCTGCGGAGACATTGCGTAGGTTGCCATTGGCATAGGCCTGGCAGTGTTCAATCCGGCTATTGCGGGCGTGGCGCATGCCGATGCCGCCGGCATTTAAATAGGCTGTACAGCGCCTGATCGTGCAGTTGACCGGGCTGGTGATGAAAATGCCCCAGATGCTATCATTCCCATGCATAACCCGGCTGTTAAACCCACGTACACACAGACCGTCAATTTCGATATTCTGGACAGTTCCATTGTCGCTGGCAGGCATCACTTTGAAACCACACCTGGGGATATCTGAAACCGTAATGGTATGATGCACGAAAGCCAGTACATCAAAGGGATTGATCTGCAGCAAATGGCGGCTGTCATCATAACGGAAGCTGCCGATATTGGTATCACCGATCCCCTCTGTAAAAGAACTGCAGTTGTCGTAAGTTTTGAGGGTGTCAAGCTCAAGAATGGCCTCGGGGGGAGTAGGCAGTTCGGCCTGGTGGCAGTTGGCTCGCCCGGAAACTGCGGCAAAATTAGGAAGCGCAGTGTCACCATGTAATAGCACTGTTCCCGGGTATTGGGCCCGAACAACGGTTTTTACATCCGCAGAACCATCAAATTCCCAGCAGACAGCTTCGTGATATTTGCCTGGCAGGATGGTCAAGACATCGCCTGGCTTGAGAACAGTAACACCATGCTGTATGGTCGCAAAGGCGTCCGACTCACTCATGCCCGTGGCTGAATCACTGCCGCCCCCCATTACAAAATATTCGGCAGCACAAAGTGAGAAAGCGCCTGTCAATACTAGATTTACAAAAAGTTTTCTAATATTCATTTTTTTATCTGGCTCCCTTGATTGGGAAATTTTGCACCATAAAGCTATGCAATGAGATTTCAAGAGTTTGTCGGCAGGAAACAATGCGATGAATCAGGGCGTGCGGCGAGTCATGCGAAAAGAATCAGCCTAAGAAAGTATAAAACCATTGCGATGCCTGGTATGCGTAATCCAATGATGGTTGCATGGCTGCGCAATCATTGGATTGTTGTTATTGTTGGATTGCACAAGAAAGCTCCATTTAGCTTTGCAAAGCCTGTTGCCAGGATGTCAACATGCCAATCGGCGTATAAAGCATTGGCGATTGTGCCGCCGCCATGCCGGCGGTCCACTGCCCCACTAGTGCTCTTGTCGTTGATATTCAGCCCTCGGATTGTTGAATAATTGGATAGTGACACCCTGCTAGTGCTATTGGTGTCATGCCTGCAGTCCACTCGGTACAACCGCATAGCGGGTCTGCTTACTGTCGTATACATCTGTTTACCGTTGCTGAGATCGGCGTCACAAGCCAAATT
>JAQVUB010000269.1 GCA_028699735.1 Lentisphaeria bacterium
GCTGCTTGGCTTCCAGGTCGAAGGCAAACATTATGACACCGGACAGCCTCTAGCCTATGCACGCAGCCTGGCCGGATTTGCCGGCTTACTAAACTAGGATTTTTTAACAACGAAAAGACACGAAAGAACATGAAAAAAATTCATGGTTTAGCCGTTTATAGTTTTCATAGGTTGTATTTTCCATGATTTTTTTCGTGTTCTTTCGTGTCTTTAGTAGTAAAAACTCCCAGCTTCAGGCTTATGCCGGTATGCTGTTAAGCCATTCGAGCAGCTCCTTGGAGAGCGGTTTGACTGCTACCAGCACTGCTTTATCACCAGAGGGCATTTTCAGTTCATCATGCAAAGTTGCCCCAATCAGCACTTTTCCCAGTGGGCTGTCATAAGCGATTTTATTTTCTTCGGGTTTACTGTCAAAACGTCCCAGAACATGAAATTGTTCCTGCTTACCGCTTGGATATTCGACCGTGACCGAGCAACCTGGCACAACTGTTTCATCGACTTCGACTTCAGAAAAATCAAAGGGTCTGGTTTCACTGAGGCGGTTTTCCAGTTCCGCACGACGTTTACTAAGAAAGGCCTGCCTTTCCTTGGCAAATTTGAATTCTGAATTCTCTCTCAGGTCGCCAAGGCTTCTGGCATGTTCGATCGCGGAGACATTTTCCGGAATCAAGACATTGATCAGGTTTTCCAGTTCATGTTTGCTATGTTCGTAACTCCGCATCGAGGTGATGTTGGCAATGGCTCTACGGGTGCTGCGACCCCTTTCTTCGACTTCGCGAATGGCCTCTGGATAATGGCGTACAATCTTTACCAGCAGACTCTGACGTTCGCTTTTATCGAGCAATGGCTGGTGTTTGACGCAACGAACAAGGGCTTTGATGGCATCGCTATCGCCCATATGCATGACTTCACGCTGAAATTGCTCCTCATCCACCAGCATTTTATGTAGAGTGCGCTTCGATTTCAGATAACTGCCACGCGCTTCCGCATGCAGCGTCTTGAAAAGAAGATAGGAATTGGACAGATATTTGCTGCGCAACTCGCATTTGGGCGCTTTCCACAGCCAGAAATAGTGCTCAGGAGTTACTTTACCTTCTTTGAAAGCCTGATAAACACGATCACTGAGCAGATTCTTTTCTTCCGGATTATCAGTCAGCAATTTTTCGACATAGCCCCAAAGCCGGTAGGGCATCAGCAGGGTTGCCTCCACAAGATATTCGCTGCCTTTGGCCAGTTGTGAAGCTTTCAGCCAGAGGGGAACCAGCTTTCCTGGAAGCTTGTCACAGATTTCAACGAAGAGGTTGATATTATTCCAGACTTCAGCCTTGTCCGCCAAAATTTTCATCGTTTCTTCCAGAAAATCGTCATAAGCTGCCCCCTTCAGGATCATAGCAGCGGCCATGGCGAAGGATTCACTCAGCTCGGGGCGGTGAGCAACACTGGAAAAGAGATTTCGCACATTCTCCAGATTCGGCTGATCGACTTTAAGTTTTGTGACGGATTTCAAGCGTTCCACCAGTTCATCGATACTTCGGCTGTTATCCCAGCTTCTGGGATCACTGCTCTGTGCTGATTCAGCCGCTGCAGAAAGTTCTCCGCCATTGTTGTTTTCATTTCCTGATGCAATCATATCGTACCTTTCTTCTGTTAAAAAAGCCGGAATCAGCATTTTCTTGACAATTCCATTTGGCATTGTGCCGGCGCAAAGCAAACTGGAATGAATGGAGTCCAGGTAATCCCTGCCGATGCCTGAAGCAGGCAATTTTTTCTGATTCAGTAAAGTCTGCAGAGGAGAACTGGTTTTAACAATCATCATCGTATCAAAAAAAGACCGCAAACGCAGGGTGCGTTTGCGGTCAAGGGACACGGTCACTTCATTGGACAGATCGTCCAGCGCCAGTACCGTGCCGGTGCCAAAGGCGGGATCGTGGCAGAAGGCACCCACTTTGAGCTCCTTCATCACCTCAAGACGTTTCCGGACGATGGACAAAGGGGTATCAATGTCGCGGAAACCAATCGCTTCCGCAAGCCCGGCAGGATTCCCGTACTGGTTGAACCGCTGTTTGCAGACGACCGCATAGCGATCACGAAAAGCAGGAGTATCGATGCCGGCGGCCAGAGCCGATTCCAGGAATTCGATTTCAGCCTCGGAAAAGGCAGTTGCGGACATGCTTGCAGCGACCAGTTCCAGGCTTTCCTGCCGCTGATGTTTAATATCCTCGGATATTTTGCAGGATGGGCTGCTCATTTCGCGCAAGGCGAGCAGCAGTTTTTGCAAAGCAGCGGCGGATGGTTCTGCTGCTGAGCAGCAAAGCGCATCAAATTCAAGATCAGGCTCCACGGTCATCTGTTCTGGCATCGTATGCATCCCCTGTTGATGTTAATTAAAGTGACGGTAATTTTCAGCGACTGAGTCGATAATCTGTTCTGCCTCCATGGCGCTCCACAGGGGTTCCAGATCAAGAAAGGAAAGCCCATCCAGTTGATTCGGAAAATTGGACAATCCGATGAAAAAGCCATCGATGAGCACTGCGAAAGGCTGCCCTTTTTTTTGAGCGCAGGCCTGTAGCAGGGTGTTGTTCCCAAAGCGGTCAAAATACAGGCGTATTCCACAATAATTGCTGCCGTCTGCCGGTATGACTTCCGCCTGATAAAAGCGTTTTGCGTCAAGAAAGGCTTGCAGATGGATACGTACCTTGCGGGTTTGCTGCGCATCGCATACGATTCTGCAGAATTGTGAATATGCTGGATCGTCCGTGGCCAGTTCATGTAAACTGATCACATATCGTGATTCAAGTTTAGAAAAGTACTTGCAACCGGTGGAAATCAACTGCAAGGCAAGCAGTATACAGATAAGAATATTCAATTTGCTGTAAGCTGACTGCATCTGTTTACTCCACACATTTCCGGTACAGGGTGGCAACACTGATACCGAGCGATCTGGCGGCAGCCTCTTTATCGTTGTCAAACTGTTCGAGAACATAGCGCGCAAAGTGCCTTTCGCTAAGCTTCAAAAAGGCCTTCAAAGTCAGTTCTGCAGTAATTGGCGGCAGCTGAAAAGTGCTTTTTGTGGCAAATTGGGAGGAAGGCGACTGATCATTTGTATTTTCCTGGACTTGACAGGCTTCCGGAAGGTCTTTGACAAGAATCATTTTCTGATCAGAGAGAGCCACCGCCCTCTGCAGACTGTTTTCCAGTTCCCGCACATTCCCTGGCCAGGCATACTTCTTCAGAGCCAGCAGAGCTTCCGCTGAAATACCCAGAGCCTGCTGGTGTTTTCCTTTGAACCGGGAGACAAAGTGCCTGGCCAAAAGCGCAATATCAGATTTCCGTTCGCGAAGTGGCGTCAGTTTTAATGGAAAGACGCTGAGACGGTAGTAGAGATCATCACGAAGCTGCCCTGTACTCATACGCTGGCCCAGGTCTTCGTTGGTGGCAGCCAGAACCCGTACATCAACGGGAATATTCTGCAGAGCCCCCACCGGGCGGATTTCACGTTCCTGAAGAGCTCTAAGCAGAGCCAATTGCATACTGACAGGAATAGAACCGACTTCGTCAAGAAACAGTGTGCCGCCGTTGGCAGCCAGAAAGAGCCCATTCTTATTGCGAACGGCTCCGGTAAAAGCCCCTTTTAAATGACCAAATAATTCCGATTCAAGAAGATTTTCCGGAAGGGAAGCACAATTGATTGCCACAAAAGGCTTGTTTGCCCGCAGGCTCTTTTGATGAATGGCTTTTGCCACCAGTTCCTTGCCAGTACCGCTTTCCCCCTGAATCAAAACAGTCATTTCAGTGGGTGCCACCTTTTCAATTTGCTGGTAGAGATCCAGCATCGTGGGGTGCTCCCCGACAATCAAACCAAAATGCTCTTCGGCAGCTGGCATTTCTTCTGCTATGCTTTCAGAGACTCTTTTGCTTTTCGCTGAACGCAATGCCAGCACAGAATTCAGAGTCTGCAGGGTAAGTTCTGTTTTCAGTGGTTTGTTCAGCCAGGCGAAAACGCCGCGTTCCATAGCAGCAGAAGCGACACTCACATCAGCATAATCTGCCAATAAAATCACAGGAATCGAAGGTACAGCCTGAGTGCACAGTTCAAGGAAATCACCCTCTTTAAGCGATGCTTGCCACAATCTGGTATCGCAAAAGAAGACATCCCACTGCCGGCTGCTGAGCAGCTCGCGGAGCAGAACAGGATCCGAACAGCTGCGCACCCGGTGATCAAAAAACCGGAGCAGTCCCTTCAATATATCTGAGAGACGCTCATCTTCTTCGGCTATGAGTATTCTGGCACTGACTGACATAAATGGCGTGTTCGTATAAATTCATTGCGCCCGTAAACAACTTAATTTAATGCGCTAAACCGCATTCTGCAAACCGCATACCATGGAAAAGCGATAATCGTTTTTTAACCACGAAAAGCACGAAACCGCACGAAAAAAAAACCATGAAAGTGGCGTTGACTATTCGCAAGCGTCGTCTTTCCATGCTTTTTCTTCGTACTACTATCGCCCCAATTCTCTTTTTTTGAGAAAGATTTTTTGAAACAGGACACGCAAGTTTCTATCCATGAAACACTTTCTCATTTTTGAGAATTTTTTTAGGGTTTTGATGTGATGAAAG
>JAQVUB010000007.1:0-8486 GCA_028699735.1 Lentisphaeria bacterium
AACACGAATTTTCGTGCCTTTTCGTGTCTTTTCGTTGTTCAAACAAAGCAGTCCAGCACCTTTTTGAGATTTTCAAATACCTCTTCCGGGGTGATCTGCGTCAGACAATGATATTTTTGCGATTCAGGGAGTGGGCACTGGCGCTGAAAACAGGGTCTGCAGGAAGCATTGGAGACAAGCAGCTGCCAGGGGGCGCCGATCGGGCCGGTCGCCACCGGATCCGTTGAGCCGAATACGGCCACCCCTGGGGTGCCCAGAGCTGCCGCAAGATGCATTGCCCCGCTGTCGTTGGCGACCACGGCATCGACATTCCCAAGAATCGACATCAGGGTCTCCAGATTGCTCTTGCCAACCAGATTCAAAGCCTTCGGACAGGCTGCCGATATCTCAGAAGCAGCTGCGCATTCCTGCTTTGTGCCGACCAGAACGATTTTTCCACCATCGGCCTGCCAGCGTTGTGCCAGGCTCCTGAAATGCTGTGCCGGCCACTGTTTAGCCGGGCCGAAGGCCGCCCCGGGGGCGAGTGCCAGCCATTTTTCCTGTTTACGAATACAATATTGCGAAGCGGCTTCGGCACTGACCTGCAAGGGCGGGCATTGGCAGTCCAAGGCGACTTCCCCGAGTATGGAAGCCAGTTCCAGATAATAGGACAACTGATGGCATTTGCCGACATTTTCGCCGCGGGGCCATTCTGGAATCGTATGATTCAACAGGAGACTGCGGAAACGGCCAGCCCGGCCGATACGCTGACGCACCTTGCAGCGATACACATCCAGAGCCGCACCAAAAGAATTCGGCATGACAAGCGCGACCCCTGGCGCCAGACGGCGAACCTTGCGGATTTCCTCGCTGCTGATCCGCTTTTCCTGCATCGGAATAACGGCTTTCACCCAGGGACAAGCCCGCCAAATCGCGGCAAGGCCGGCAGGTGCGAGCACAAAGAAACCGCAAGGTTCCGGCACCAGCCTGCTGATTTTATAGGCAGCCGGCAGGGTCATCAAGGCATCGCCCAGCCAGTTGGTGCTGCGTAACAATAATCCATTGTACCAGTGCTTGACTTCAACCTGCGCAGATTGGCGGTCAAAGCGCTGCAATACTGGTTTATAATTCATGCCCGGCCCCCATGCAGGTCAGCAGAAGAGCCAACTCGCAACGCAAATTTTTGCGCTCGACGATACGGTCAATAAAGCCGTGTTTCAGCAGGAATTCCGCGCTTTGGAAGCCTTCCGGAAGATCCGCCTGAGTGGTTTGCTTGATAACCCTGGGTCCGGCGAATCCGATCAGGGCTTTTGGTTCAGCCAGAATGACATCTCCGAGGGAAGCGAAGCTGGCAGTGACTCCGCCAGTGGTGGGATTGGTCAGGATAACGATCAGGGGCAGGCCTGCTTCATCATGACGCATAATCGCTGCTGAAGTCTTTGCCATCTGCATCAAGCTGAGAATCCCTTCCTGCATCCGGGCACCGCCGCTGGCGGTCACGATCAGCGCCGGCAGCCGCCGTTCGAGGGCCAGTTCCAGCATCCGGGTGATTTTTTCGCCTACGGCAGATCCCATGCTCGCGCCCATGAAGCGGAAATCCATCACGGCCAGGGCAAACGGAATTTGGTTCAAGGTGGCCGTTCCGCTGAGCACGGCTTCCTGCAGCCCGGTCTTGCTGGACGAATGCAATAGTTTTTCCTGATAAGAATGATCTCCGGCAAAATTCAGCGGATCGAGGGAATGCACCGTGGCATCGATTTCCTGGAAGCTGTTGGCATCGGTCAGCTGTTTGATGCGCTGCTGTGCGGTCACTGAATAATGATAAGCACAAACCGGGCAGACAAACAAGTTCGCCTCGAGCGAATTTTGATAGAGGACTTCTTCGCAGGATTTACATTTCAGCCAAAGCCCTGCTGGTATATCAATCTTGCTGTTACTGTTTCCGTTCGTATTGGTCAGAATTGCCATGGTTTTCCGGCCTCAATAGATGCTTCGAAAGAGAACGGGCTGTTCCGCAACAGACCGCAGTGCAAAACTACAATATAATACCGATTTCCCAACTGTCCGGAACCGTTCTACAGCAAAAAAATAGCATAGCTGCGAGGCAGTAAGACGTCAGGCCTGAGTAACGGAGAAATTCCTTTTAACCACGAAAAGCACGAAATTGCTTGGGGTGGACTGGCGCCCACAGCCCATAGTTATCAGTTGTCAGCCGGCAACCTGTCCTGCAAAGTCCATCGTCCACGTCCATAGGGTCCATCAGGTCCATAGGGTCCATCAGGTCCATCGTCCATCATCGATCGTCCATCGTCGATCGTCCCTTGTCTATCGTCCCTTGTCCATCGTCTATCGTCCATAAAATCTTTTTCAAACAAGAAATGGAGCGATAGCAGTACAAAAAAAATTTCATGTAAAGCACACGCAGGCAAGCAATTAACGCCAATGCCTTGATTTGTTTTTCGTGCTACTATGGCCCAACATCTTGTTTTTCGAAGAAGGTTTTTGGACGATAGACGATAGACGAAGGACGATAGACGAGGGACCCTATGGACCCTATTGACCTTATGGACCTTATGGACGAGGACGATGGACGATGGACTTTGATGGACAGGGTGACGGTGGTTTAAAAAAATACCACTTTCATCCAGTTTTTCTTGTATCAGGCACTTTGGATTTCCAGCAGTCTGCAGGAATGGGGTTGCAGTTCGATGCTGATCCGGTTGTTATGGACTTTGCAGGGCTGATCTGTCCAGAAATCACGGGCTTTGCTGGCATGAACCTGACTTTTGTCGAAGGAAAAGGTTTTTTCGCAGGAGCCTTCCTCCCAATTGATCAGCAGCAGGCGCCAAGCGGATTCCACTTTCTGGAGCCAGGTTTCCGGGACTTCGCTTTGGAAAAGATCCAATGGGACTCCAGGTTCTCCGATCGGGGCGGAAACCACCCTGCGTAACATATTTAGTCCAGTTTCATTCAGACAGGGCAGTTTATCGGATAGATTGATGCATGAGCCGGCAATCAGCACGAGACTCAGCAGCACTTCGGCTTCCTGACGGTTCATTGTGGCCAGCACCAGATCCGCAGCCGGATGCGGTTTGGGATCATCGGGTTTGACGAGGACATAACAGCACTTCAGACGCTGTAGATCGGGATCGGAGCTGGTTTCCGGGCCGCGGCACAATGCAAAATCGGGATCATTGATCCAGAGGTGCTGATGGCTCCAGAAACGTGCGGCAATAGAAATGGCGTTCTGCCGGATATAGTACCAGAGTGCATGAATATCACCCGTCACCCGCACCGCATCGATCAACTCCCCGCCACCTTCATAGCTGTAACCGCAGGCAAGCAGTTCGGCCTGGTTACGGGTGGCTTCCCGGATCGGCGTCAGCAAGGTTTCCATGATTCGACCGCGCGGCAGAGAAGTCTGGTGAAAGCGCGGAGCATTCAGAGTCTGAGCTAGAAAATCGATCTTGAAATAGGCATAGCCCGCTTCGCAATACTTGCGGAAAAGATCATAAAGCCAGCGTTGAGATTTTTCGACCGTCGGATCAAGAATAAAGCCATAGCGTTCCATACAGGAGAAAGCCAGGCAGGGTTTTCCGCTGACCCCGAGTGCAAGCATATCCGTATCCCACTGCGCAATGCGCGCATGCGGTTCAATGGCGGTTGGCGCAATCCAGAGTCCTGGCGTGAAAGACATTTTACGCAGTTCCTTTGCCAGCCAGGGCATGCCGTGCGGAAACAGTGGATTGGCTTCCCATTCGCCATAGCAGTACTGCCATCCGTCATCGACAATAATCCGTTTCACATAACGGGACAGAACCGGATCATGATGAATAAATTCCGCATTGGCCAACACCTCATCCTCGGTGATCGTCCAGCGATAATAATCCCAGGAATTCCATCCGCTGACCGGCTGAGAAATGCGCTTCTTTTTCGGGCTCCAGGCATCCCCCCAGGCCGTCATCAGCTGATGTCCGTCCCTGTCGGCGAAAATCTGAATAGGGCTGCTGCGCAGCAGCTCCGGGACAGGTGCAGGGAATCTGCTGCCAGCCTGCAAGTTCTGCAGTTCGCACCCCTGGATGGTTGCCCGGAAGTGTGACAGATAGTCCTCCTGCAGAGGGTGGGCTAGCTGCAGCGTGGATTCCGGCCTGCTCAGCATCAATTGCAGGGCGCCCTCCAATGCGGTTGTATCGGGTGAAGGCAGTTTCAGCAGCTGGCAGTGTCCTTTACCGCGAGACTGCATCAGAACATGATTCGCTTGCAAGCCGGGAATGATCATCGGATAGAGGAGCACTTCCTCATCCGTTGCGATCCCCCGATGCAGTTCCAGCTGCACTTCAAAACCGGGTATACCGCTGCGGTTGTGGCAGAAGCGGAAATACAAGCGATCCTGTCCGCTTTGGCAGCATAATTGATTGTCCTCTTTTCTCAACAAATTCCATTGGAAATCGCGAAAAAGGCAGTCTTTGACATAATATCCCGCAAAGCAGTCTGTCAGTTCCCATCCAGGCAGTTGCAGAGTAAAACTATTGGCACTGTCCTTGACCGACAGTCGCAATCCCTCAAATTCATAATCCGTATTTTTTCCCATACTTTTACCACACTTCTGGCGTTTTATGAAGGATTTTTTGAAATCTGACGTGGAAGTTTTTATGCATGAGACTCTTTCTCATTTTTGAGATTTTTTTTGTGGCGTCTTATGGACGAAAGACGATAGACGATAGACGATGGACCCTATGGACCTTATGGACCTTATGGACCCTATGGACGATGGACAATTGACTTTGATGGACAGGTTGACCGCTGACAGCTGATAACTATGGGTTGTGGAGGCCAGTCCACCCCAAGTCTTTTCGTGTCTTTTCGTTGTTAAAAAATGGGTTATGTTCGCCATCGGTTCAGCAGATTTTCAGCTGCATGGGATCGAGTTGCACCGTATGCATCTGTCCATTGCGATGCAGGCGGAATTGTCTGGGATTCTGGAAATCGACATTGAGCATGCAGCAGCAGTCATTTTCGGGAAAGAATGACCAGGCAATGTACTGGCATTCCGCGCCCGGTTTATGGCCGTCATCAGTAATATAAATGTTACCGCGGTTTTCACTGGCAATATGGGCATAAAGTTCCTCGATAAGGCCGCGTCCGTTATGCAGGGCACCCGGCCCGGTATTGAGATCAAGTGCACCGGGATATTGCCAGCTGTTAAGGAAATAGACAGTCCCCTTGCCGTAGCGGTTTTTCAGCAGAAACGGCTGAAAAGTTTCATCATGGTAGGCCAGGATTTCGGGATGCCCGGTAATATCCATTTCCCCCATATGCGTGCAATAGCAGCCAAAACGCTGATGACGCGGCAGCCCCAGCGGGTTGTTCTCCGCCATCAGCACCCAGTACAGCTGGCGCCCGCGCTGTTTGATGCGTACTCCGCACAATTCACTGAAATCGCCGCCCTGGATCAGTTCGTCGCTGCCGTAAGACAACGAATTACGCCGGATATTTTTGCTCAGATGCGGGATGCTGACAAAGAGGCAGCCGCCCTGATAAACATAGTCCTTCATCCATTGATAATCCCCTTCGACGGCGCTGTTCCATCCGGTGAAAAGCAGAGCCCTGTAATGTTGCAGCAGAAACTCTCCGGGCAGTTCTGCAGCCAGGGAGACGATATCGCAGAGTCCATAGGGTGTGCCGGAGCAGAAGCGGTTCTGGTATTGACCCAATGTTGGATGCAACGGGAAAAACACCTTTCTGAAGAGTTCCCACCCGCGTTCGGGCATGCCCTCATACCAGGAAGGATTTTGTTCTGCCAGTTTGAAAGCTGCGGCCACCGCCATGTTTGGATGAAAATCCTGGGAGCAGAAATCATAGCGTCCTTTGACCGCTGCGATTTCCGCACGGGGCTGTCCGGGCGGGGTGCCGTTTTCCAGAACAAACTCATAAAATTCTGCAATGCTTCGGCGGAATTTGGTGCTGCTTTCGGATTGGAAATTGCTCTGCGGGTAGTGTTTCCGGGCTTCCGGCACCAGATGGGCATAACCCGAAGGAATGTTGTTGCGCAAGGCACCCTGATCAATTTTCGGCTGTTGATGCGTCGGAGAATCCGGCACATGGTCAGACTGCAGCCACCAGTTGCCGCTTTCACAAACGGTGATTTTGGAGCCGTTGAGGTAGGCCATGCGGAAGGCCAGATCCAGCAGTTGGAATTTATGAGGGGAGGAATACGGCAGAAAAGAATAATGCTCATGTGCCAGATAGGCGCCCCAGGCAGGCAGAGCCATCTGGCGGTACAAACCGCGGCAGAGAGCCATGCCAAAATTCAGATTGCGGAAGGCAAAACCCTCAATATGTGGAATAATCTCACTCTCCGAAGCGGCAATTTCGGCATCCAGATGAAAAGCAGCCGTGGTAGAAAAAAAACGATTCCATCCGAGCTGTTTTTTCTTTGCAAAAAAGGTTTTGACCTGTCTGGAAAAAGCGGTGGCGATATCCTGCAGCGTAAAATCGGTCTGCAAGGCCAGTGCTTTTTCGCGGAAAGTGCCCGGCTCTTCGGTCTGACTTTTTTCCAGTTCGAAGGAGAAGACTTCCCCAATGTTATAGCCGAGAAAGGCGGGTTCGCCAACGACTTGCCGTACCCAATCAGGGTTTGCATCGGCATAAATGCAATAACAGGCAAGATTTTTTTCAGCAGCCTGCTGCACCAGTTTCAGCAACCCGGCTCCAAAGCGCTGTTGATGGGCCTGGATTTCCGGCCAGTCTCCGGGCACCAGGAATTTTTTTTCAATCCAGTCGGGTTCGGGTGTATGCAGGCCCAGTTCAGCCAAATCAAGCCAGTGGCTCATGCTTTTCAGGCATCGCGTAGTGGCTCCGCCGTCCCAGAAGATGGCTAGATTGCCCTGTTTTTCCTGGATGATTTTCTGCAGGTACCATTCCGGTTCATGGTCTTCCGGCACCCAGGTTGTATAATACAACCCGGTATGCTGAAAGACATAATCGGCATGATCCAGGTAGATGGGGGTGCCGATGTACATGCCACAGGACGGCAAAGGAAAAGATCCGTTTTTTGTATTCGCTGTCATCATTGTCTCAAGTGCAGGGAAATTCGGTCACGCCAGATTACACAGGTCTTCTTTCTTCAATCGATCTGACCGATCCGACCGATCCGACCGATCCGACGAAGGAACCTCGATCATGGGAAAGGGACCGGCTCACCCGTGAATAGATTACTCCTGCAAAAATTGCTCTTGCAAAAAGCGATGACGTTTTTCGGCACAGAGATATTTGAAATTCATCCAGTCCAGCAGAGCGTTCTGCCAGAGATCCTGCAAGACGGCTTTTTCGGGTTTTGCAGTGGCAGACAGAATTTTCCCGTACTGATTAAGGCGATCCAGATCCGCTTGCAGGCAGTTTTTCAAAAAATCCGGATCCCCGAAATCCCGGCTGGCCCATTTTTCGGTGATTTCGGTCTGGCAGCTGTTCTGGAATTTACTCCATGCGGCAGTGAGCAGACGCATCTGCAGATGTTCCTTGAATTCGGCTGTGGGCTGCTGCCAGTTGACGCGTCCAAATTCGCCGGTTGCGTGCACCCTTCCGCCGGTCCAGGCCAGGCCGCCGGCCGGGCTCCAGCGGATCAGCTGGAAGAGCCATGGTTGGTCGGATTCAAAAGGCAAAACATCATAGAGCAGCTCCCATGGGAAGAAAATATAGGTACCCATACGGTCACCAACCGCTGCCGTCTCACTGCGAATGTAGGAATCTTGAAGCCGGAAAGACCGGTGCGGCGTATTCCAGTTGTAACATTCGGTTTTGCCGGTATCCAGTGAAACGATCCATTGATAATAAGCCTTTTCCGGCCCCGGGGCAAAAAAGAATTCCAGGGCGCCGAGGTTTTGCCGTTGGAGTTTCTTTTGTTGCAGGTTTTCTTCGCCGCAGAGAACGAAGATATGCCAGCCCTTTTCGTCAAAGGCCATCGTGAAAGAGGTATTCGCGACGTACCAGGCTTTGCGCCGCTCATCCGCAGATCCCGTACTGCGTTCCGCAGCCACATCCGCTTCCAGGGTTTTCGCGTGATCGGTATTGTAGTCGCGAAAATTTCCGGCGATGAATTCAGCGGGGACTTTGTCAATATGGCTCAGCCAGTCACCAGCACCGGCAGGGGGCGCTTCAAGATAGCGGCAAAGCTGTGTACGCTGCGCTTGCGCCACCAAAGCCTCAGCTCGTTGCTGCAGACGACGTGCCAGATGCCCTTCGCCCAGAAATTTGAGGCTGGCTCCGGCCTGATTCAGTGCCTTGTACATTTCTGCATTCTTCAGTTGCCCATATACCGCCAGAGCCTGATTGATTTGTGCATCCGAGAGGTCAGTACCCGCCTGCGCTGCCGGCAAACCAAGCGCCAGCAAACCAGCAATCGTACGCCCGGTCACCGAAAATTCCGAATTCTCAGTAACAAGCTGTATATGCTCCATTGCTTCCGCGTATTTTCTCCTTTCAACGCGAACGGCAATCAGGCTGAGCAA
>JAQVUB010000007.1:8586-18353 GCA_028699735.1 Lentisphaeria bacterium
TGCTGCTGCTGGATATGATTCTGAATCAGCAGCAGCAGAGTATCGTAATGCAGACGTGCGGGCAGTCCGGACTGCTGCAAAAGCTGTTGCAAGAGTTCCTCAGCACCTGAATAGTCCTTTTGCCGGATCAGTTGCTGAGCCTGTTGAAAATCCTCTTTGAACTCATCCTTTGCAAAGCCGGACAAGCAATTGAAAAACAGAGCACAGAGCATTGCCCGGATGGCAATTTTTGAAATACGTTTTTGCATTAGCGTCCTCCTTCCAGAATATCCATCAGCCCGAGAATGTGCCGGATGCACTCCAGACGCACTTCATTGAGATCATCTTCATCCTCCTGCATCAAAGCCAGAAAACGAAGAGCTTTGCGCCCGGCATAACGCGCCGGCATGTCACCGCGGGCAATTGCTTTTGCGGCCAATTCCTGTAATGCCGTCGCATAGCGAATATCATCCAGCGCTGCCCGGAATGCCTCCCAATGCATCGTGTCAATGACCCCGTTTCGGGTGGGATAAACAAAGCGGATGCGAAACGATGGATTGGTAAAATCATTCCAGATATTGCTCCGATAGCCGTAATACCGATAATTGGCCGTACCGTCATAATCACTTTTATACAGCTTGAAACCATGCGTGCGACGAATCAAATCCGGATTTTCCGGGCCGGTATGCGGATTGGCATACGCGAACACTTTGCTGCCCATCGCATGCCAGGCGCGGGCAGTTTCGCGGTCTACGGTACCTGAGAGATTGACCGCATCCTCATTGAAACCGGCATGGATCTGATGCGACTTTTTGGCCGTGCTATAGGTGGAAAGCCCGAGCTCATGCAGGATGGCAAAAAGCGGCTGCTGGGAACGCAATGTCAGCATGCCGGGTTCATCCCAGCCAATCCCATACAGCCGGCAAGCCCCCAAAATATTTTCCACAAACATTTTTTCAGCCTGCACCCGTTTTTTCAGCGCCTGAAGGCGGGTTTCCGGCAAGCGGTTGCCAAGATTTTCATACTGATAGATATCCTGCCAGTTAATGACCTGGCTTTTGTAGAAGACTTCATCGGTCCGCATGCCGGCTTTTTTCAGCAGTTCCAGCTGGCGCCTGCCATCCCGGTCGAGATCAAAATTCTGCAGGGGCTGGAATGCATTATGCTGATGCAAGTTTTGCAATTCAGCAAAAACCTGTTTTTCGATGCTGTCGTCATCCTGGTCGAGCAGTTCCCTGTAGTAATCGATGCTGCTGGTATTGTAAAGAATGCTGTGGAACGGCTTGCTGAGGTCATAAGCGGTTTTCGCTTCAGGCAGCAGCAACGGCAGAACCCGAAGCTGCAACTCAAGAGCAAATTCCGCTTGCCCCGGCGCACTGACAATCACTTTACCGCGATAAAGCCCGGCAACCGCATTCTTTGGGACACGCAGGTTTACCCAGAACTGCTGCAACTGCCCTGCCTGCAAACGAAATGGCAGTAATTTATCCGCATCCTGCACCGGCTCTGTTGCGTGATTGAAAACATCATGGTATCCACTGAGCGCGCTGGTATAGCTCATCCAGCGATAAACGGAACCGTCCGGATAATCAACACGCACATAATTTTCCTGCTTATCCACATCCACGCGCACCAGATTCTGGTCATGGAGAAGCAGTTCCGGCACGAGGGTTCGCAATTGCGGATCAGCAAAATAGCTGTGCCAGGCCGTCCCCCCCTTAAACCAGCATTTCACCAGGCGAACATCAATCTGACTGGCCGGAAATACCCCATGACTGCCTTGCAGATCCTCGACGCGCAGCTCAACCTGAGCCAGATCCTGAAACGGAAACAGCAGAAAAGAAGCCGATTCGGTGCAATCCCGTGCCGCCACCACCCGGATGATGCGCCCGGGCTGACCATCCTCAGGCAATATTCCAGGAAGACGCTTAACCGGACTCAAGGCCGGTATCTGATAACAGAAGAACGCCGCTTTGCTATCCCAGTTGAGGGCCTGGGCAACAGCACGCACCCTGGCAACATCGGCAGACTGAGCTTGACCAGGCCGGAAAGTGCCCCCCTGCTGCGGAACCGCGCCTGAAATCTTCTGCAGGGTCAGCAGACAGAAAAAAGCCAGAAATCCCCGGAATAGGAAGCGGATTCCCTTACAGGATGATGAGAAATATTGCCCGGATCGCGGAATGGTTCGTTTGAAAAACATGTTGGTTCCTTTTTTTAACAACGAAAAAACACGAAAAGTCACGAAAATTTTTAAAGGTTGTTGCGTTGAGGTAAGAGATCGCTTACCTCAACTCAACAACCTTAAAAAAAATTTGTGCTACTATCCCCAGACTTCTTGTTTTTCCTGAAAGATTTTTTGAAAGTTAATCCACAATCTATTGGCATACAAGTTCTTCTCCGACCGATCCGACCGATCCGACCAATCCGACCGATCATAGATGGGATCGAAAACCTCCCCAACAACTTACCATTTACAACTTACAACTTACATAGGTTGTGGACGCCAGCCCGCGCCATGTATTCCGTGGTTAAAACAGTCATTTCGGATAAAGCACAGTACCTGAATTGCATGTGGCGATGTCGAGGCCGGTTTCCCAACCGGGTATTTGAAAGTCGGCATGTCCATCCGCAAACAACAGGTTGCTGCCGCCGTTATGGCGGAATTCGATTCTGCAATGAACATGCGATGGCTTGGTATTGTTGATACTGTCCATTCCACTGCTGCCTTCCTTGCGGTCTGCCAGAAACAGCGTCCGCGATATATCCTTGTGCAGTTTGGTTCGGAAATTCAACGTTTCGAAACCAGTGGCTGCATCCGTGTACGTCCCAGCCGTTTTACGATAGGGAAAAATATCACCGTTAATAGTGAAATCCGCATAGCCGGCATACAAATTAGGTCCGCTCGGACAGCGGAAAATTTGTGTCGGATGCGGCGGTGGAATCTTTTTAATGCCCCCGGAGCTAACATAAATCTGCGAGTAGTTGCCCAAATACGGCAGCAGATAATGATACCAGTGTTTTCCGACAACCTGCTCCAGCGAATGCGGGAACGCCTCAGCGTTGTCATCACAATACATGCTGATCAGCACACCATTCTGCTTCAGATTGCTGAAGCAGGTCGCACGCTGCGCTGCCTGCCGGGCCTTGCTCAAAGCCGGCAGCAGCATCGAGGCCAGAATGGCGATGATGGCTATGACGACCAGCAGCTCGATGAGAGTAAAGCATTGCCGGACATGACCTTGGGAGGGTGGCAAAGAGCCATTGCCTGATCGACTTGCATCTGCAACATGGAGGGTATTCATGGCTGTCTCCTTTTGTTGGGTGAAATATGGATATGAACCTAAAAAAACGTACAGGTTTCACGAGCGAACAATCGATCCGGCGGAGCCGACGGGGCTGTCGGGGAAAACTTGACGGCTATGGGTGGGTCAGCAGCAACTTGTTCTCCTCTGCAGGATTATTCAGCCAACCTGATAATTTTCAGGCTTTCAAGCCATACATTGTACGACACAATGCGGCCATAGCTGGTTCCCGGTGGCGGCGTGAACTCCGCCTGGTTTTCGGCACCGGACTTCAGCTCAAACAAAAACCGGCTGTTGATCGTTTTGCCTTCCGCATTCAAATAGGTCAGATTGGGACGTCCGCGACCCATGCCAACTGCCTTGTATTGCTTGCCTTCCTGCAACGGAAAGATTCCGGACATGCCCCCATATCCAGAATAGAAAATCGCTTTTCCGTCAGGAAGCTGATAAAGGCGCCCATCCCGCGCCGGGCGCCAGCCGCAGTAATTCAGCTCTCCGAAGCTCAGATCCGGATTGCAGTTAATCACATTGCTTTCCGGTAACTGGCTCAGGCTCAGTTTACTGAGGAAGGTGCGGATTCCATTGGGCAGGAATGAAATTTGAACGGAGACACTGCCTTCCGGCGCAAAAAATTCATGCACATACTCATAAGGTTCGGCCGTCAGCAGAAAGCCGCCTTCCCGATAACCCGGGATTCTTTTCTCCTGCTTGTTTCCGTCGAAAAACTGCATTTCAAAGGAACTGGGTCGATGCAGCCCCTGAAGGGTTTTGATATGTGCCCGGTCATGATGTTCAACCGTAAAACGGTCATCAAGCCAGGCGGTGAACCGCAAACGGTACTGACGCTGCGACTGAATCGGAAACGGCGCCAGCCGGATCATCCGGCTCTCCGGAGAAAACTCCAGGCATCCGTCTATGCCTTCTTTCTGCAGAAGTTTTGCAGATGGATTCTGGAAGCCAAGCCAGTCCGGTAATTCTGTAGAGGAAGCAGCGTCCCAGCGGATGATAGTCTGTCCCTGCAGCAGCGGCAGAAGTATCAGGCCTGGCAGCAAAACAAACAGATTGAAGTATTTGCCTGTCATTCGTTTTTCCCTTCCATTTGCAGATTTGCCCAGAATGACTCATGGTTGTTGTAAAGACTGGCGCCGTTGAACGAACTTTCTTCACGTTCCGCACCGCGCAGTCGGAAAACCCGCCCGACGCGCATGGGCAGTAAGCCGCTTTGATTGTCAAAGGGCAATTCTTTGAATGGAATGGCCATCAGTGCCACCCAGCCATCCGACTGCTTGACAACCTGATGACGCCATTGCGACAATTCCGGCCGCGAATAAAAAGTGCCATTCGGGCCAAGGGCAACATAGAGACGCGGCCTGGTTCCAAACAGCAACTCCACCCGGTCGCCATTGGGAAAACAGGGCTGCTGCTGAAACGGAACTACAACCACCGCTGACGGATCAGAATCAAAAGCCTGTACCCGGATGTAGAGAAATTCGCCATCCTGCATAAAAGAAGCCTGCGTCTGCTGCTCAGCCACTGTATCCCGGGCAAAACTGCGCCAGTCACTCACTTTCATGAAATTCTTGAAAAGCAACGATTTCTCCCAGTGTGTCGAGCTGACCTCCGTCCATTCCTGCGTGGATTCTTCCACCACCGGCACACGATGCTGACCAAGACTGCTCTGAAGCTGATCAAATTTTTTCAGCATCCGCTGCAGCAAAACGCGCCGTTGCGGTTCGCGAGCCATCTTTTCTGCCTGCACCAGCAACCCGCGCGCCTTCGGCACAAGACGGGTCTTGATGAAAAATTCCCTGAACAGGGGAGCGGTTGCCGAATGACAATTGACAAAAAAATCTTCATCGGCCTCATGCCAGATTTTAACAATCAGCTGATGGAATTCCCGCATGGGCACGGCGGCTTCGCCGTAAACCTTGCCAATGTACTGCTCACGCAGTTCTGCTGGATCTTGCTTTGGATCCCAGAGCAGTTTGGCGATCACCCATTTCTCGATGGCATCCATATCCCATTCGGAAAGCTCCTCCCCATCAACCGGAAAGCCTTCTGTGTGTCCATAAATGCCGCCAAATTCGGCCAAGGCACGGTAATCCGCCGCGGCAGTATCGGCCAGCGCATTGTAACAGGGCGTGTAATAATAGCCGAAAATTCCCAGACCATCGGGCTTGACCTGAGACCACTCCCGAAAACGCCGTGCCCACACATCCGGCTCGTAGGAACTGATTTTGGCACCTTTCCCGGACAGGATTGGGAAACGCTCATTTCGCGTCGGATAAGCCGCATATTGCGGAATGATCGCCGGATGTACCTTGATCTTCGGTGGTTCTGCAGCAAAGATGTAGGCGTGGGTAAGCAGTCGCAGCTTGGGAAAATCCGGTGCAAGGAGTTCGGCAACCCGATTGAGCATCTGAAAATTCCGGGTAGAGAAAAAGAGGGGATCTTTGACAGCGTAGGGAGATTTCGGTTCGAGCAGGCTGCCGTCAGCAAGGCGTATGGGCTTCATGCAGTTTTCGCAGGCGCAGACACTCCAGTTGTCTGCAAGCGTACTCATCAGATACTCCAGCTCCTTGCCCGGCAGCAGAGCAATCCGCTCACGAATGTTCTGAGCAATGACCTCCGCTGTCTTTTCATAACTGTAACAGGGCTGACGCCAGATGCTTTTATCACGAACACCATCGATCAACGGGAAAAAGTTTTCATCATCCTGCACTGCAGAACCGATCCAGGATCGGTGGCTGCCTCCATAGCCCAGAGTCGCGCCCTGCACCCAGACTGGATAATTGAACCCGGTATGCAAAGGCAAATGCGGATTCAGGCCATTGCGTCCCTGCCAGTTCTGGAATACATAAGCCTTGTTCTGATGACCGTAACCGCCACGGGATATTTCCCGAAGCTGAAAAACCGGCCTCGATCGAAAATCCGTCTGCCGGAACTGCAGGTTTGCCTCCGCCTGGAAAAACACTTCAAATTCAGGATTGGGCCGAGGCCAGATGATAGCCGCATTTTTTTCCAGCAGGGCATATACTCCATAGAGGATGCCACGGGGTTGCACGGCAAAAACATAGAGATGCTTTCCCTGTTTCCGGATCGCATACCCGTCGCTGCCTTGCAGAAACTGCCGGTCGTCCGGAAACTTTTCCGCAAGTGCGGTACCGGCATGAATTTTCAAATTGTTTCGGGTGGAAGGTTTAGCCAGCAACATCGGGCATTTACCGCTGATCCGGGTGATCCAGTGTTGCAGTTCGCGCGCGGCATGTTCTTCGCGGGGATCGCAACCGGGCTGCAAAATGATTTCTATTTCAGGATGCTCCGGAGACGGTTCGGTCAAAGCAGCAGCTGTTTCTCCTTCAGCGGCCTTCAACCCCGTGAAATCAATACGGTTGCTGCAGAAGGCCGGAATGTGATCGTGGGAAGTCTCAAACAAAATCCGGGCATAAGCAGCAGCGGACGGCATGCTGATCGAAGGTTTCCTGCGGTGATCCCGGGAAGCAATGCCAAGAAAATGGCGGTCACGGTCATACGTGAGGAAGGTGACACCCGGCCAACCCTTGGCATCCTTGATCAGATCATAACCGCCCCCCGGCTGTACCGGAAAAAAACCGGTCAGGGCATACCCATTCTGACGAACCAGCAAATGAAGACCCTTCTCATCCTCCTGAAAAGACGCCTGATAGCGATCCTCCCAACCGGAATAATTCGACGCACCCAACGCAAAATCCGCGTTGAGAACCAGGCTTTCCGCTGTGACCGCCGCCAACTCAAATGCCGTCAGGCGGGGCGCTGCCTTGCCGTTAGGGCGGATCAGCAACTGCAGCTTTACGGCTCCGGCTGGTCTCAGAAACGCATGGCGATATTCCGCCTGACCCGCCTGCAATGCCTGCCAATCTTTTTCCAAGCAGCCGTCATACAGAAGACGTCCCTCCTCATCGAACATATGCAATAACCAGCGGCTGCCGGAAACAATCCCGTCAACCTGGAAAGTCACCTGATGAAAGGCGGCTTCGGTCAGCGCGGCTTCCTGCAAAAGAACCGCCTCTTGTTGCGCCGGGAGCCACATCTGGCAGAGGATGAAAAGAAATACCGTCCAATGCTGTTTCATTATATGCCTCCTGCAGCAAGCGTTGAGAATTCCGGATTGAATCGTTGCACATCCTCTTCGTCAAGGATGCAGTTCTGTTCTTTCAAGGCCTGCTGCAGTTCTCTGAACGGCACCTGCCTGGGATCGCAACCGTGCCGGTTGGCAAGTGCAGCGGCCGTACCGGCTGCCTGCCCCATGACAAAACATTGCGGCATCACCCGCAAACTGCCCAACGCCTCATGATCAACACTGACACAACGCCCGGCCACCTGCAGATTATTCACACCCTGAGGCAGCAGAATCCGGTATGGAATCTGATACTTGAAGCCAATCCGCGGAACGCGGCGTTTGCGATCCATGCCCGGCCCGCTGCAATTGTGTATATCGATAAAAAAGCATCCATAGCCAATGCTGTCGGAAAATTCCTTTTCCTCAATAAGATCCGGCAAGGTCAAATAATAATCGCCAAGAATACGCCGGCTTTCCCGCAAACCGATGGTATTCGGCGTCGATATCATGTAACATTGTTCCATCCCGGGAATGTATTTCCGGTAGACTTCAATCGTTTCATAGGCCTGCCGCCGCGCTTCCAGAGTCGCCTTCGTCAAATCAGCGCTTTTGGTACAATCAATGTAATTGACATGGGTGAAGTTGATGCCAAGCTGATCCGGACGCGTCGGAGTCCACCACCACCCCATGATTTTCGTCTGGTAGGGGCGCATATCTCCGTTTTTCTGCGCTTTCTCCCAAACATCAGCCAGCGCATAGTCATTACCGCGGAATGCCGCAACCTTCGAATAATCCACCCCGCCGATGGTAAACATCAGCGTCACCGGCTGGCACTGCCCGCTTTCCTCATCACCACTCTTCCAGGAACAACCCGCCCGGGCAGCCACATCACCATCGCCAGTGCAGTCAATGTATTGCCTGGCACGAACCGCCTGTATTCCATCCTTATTTTGAATAAAAACCGTCTGAATCCGACCGTCTTCACAATGACAATCGGCAAAAAAACTGTGATAAAGCAGTTGAACTGCCTGTTCTTCGGCCATCTGTTCAAGAATCAGCTTCATGCCCTCGACTTCAAAGTCGACTTTTCCGACCTGATGACAGCCATATCCGGCGGCATCAACGCGTGCGGCTACCTCATAGGCCCAGCCGCCGACGACACGTTGCTGCGTGCCATAGGCCACATAGGAGCAGATATGACCATGCCCCCCCGCAGTGGCGACACCACCAAGACAGTTGAATTGCTCAACCAGCAAGACCTTCTGTCCCAGACTTGCCGCTGAAAACGCTGCTGCCACCCCGGCCGGACCGCCGCCGAGCACGACAACATCAACATCATAGGCAAGCTCCGCATGACTGCAAAGCTCAAAACCCGAATCTGTACGCTTGACATTCAATGGCATCTTGTTTCCTCTTTGCCGCCTGTGACAACACCTTCACCCTTACCCGCAACAGTCGGATTCCTTCCCGGTAATTGAACGAACCGCAGCCCGGATGATTGGATAAATCACTTCCGCAGAAACCGCCTCTTCCTCACTGAACAGAGCCAAAGCAACCCGCCTCGACTGAAATTCAAAATCCCACGCAGCATTGAAACGGTTGTGATATTTTTCCCGCATGTAAAGAAATCCATGCGCAGACAAACTGGCTCTGATCTCCTCATAGATCGCTTCCGCATCCTCCTGACTCTTCGACTGATGAATGCTGTCCGAAAAAATCTTTACCGCCTCCGCACGCCCTCTGCGGAAGGCCAACAGTCGCCCGATGGAAGACATATGCAACGGAAAAATGGAATTGTCAACCAGCACGAATTTCCCCTTCGCACAACGGTCCAGATAGACAAGACGCTGCCGGAATAATACACCCAGCGCTGAACCGTATCCATACCGCTTGTACAAATCAACACTGACCAGAGGAGACTGCTGAATCAAAGGAAATGACTCCAACGCTTTCCCGGCAAACAAAACAACCCCGTAATCCAGCGCAAAAGAATGAAAAGTAGGCTTGTAGATGAAACCATAATCCATCATCGATTTCAATAAACGCGACGCCGAACTCTGATGAATCGCCAACTCCGACGCAATCATCGAGGCCGTCATGCTCCCGCGCTCCGCTAGCAATTCCAAAATCTGCATCCCACGATGAACTGATTGTACAGACTGCCCCGTAGACATCCTTATTCCTCCGCTTCACTATGCGTATTATGCATTATTGAGTTCAATATAAACCTGAACATCCCAGTTGTCAAAAAAGTCCTGAAAAATAATTTTTCACGGTTTCTGACCGAGTAATCTGTCAGTGAAGCTGAGTGCATCGGTATTTTTTTACAACGAAAGACACTAACGACCCGAAAAAATTTCATGGGATGAACAACGAATTCCCCCAGT
>JAQVUB010000270.1 GCA_028699735.1 Lentisphaeria bacterium
TGGCGCGATCATCACCGACAATCCGGATATCTACCAGGCCTGCTTTTCCTTGCGGGATTACGGTTTTGACACCAGCAATGGTCTGGACATGATTAAAGAGGAGCAGCAACATTTATATATTCACAACCGCATTGGATGCAACTACAGGATGACCGAAATTCAATCCCTGATCGGTTCCTGCGAACTTGAACGGATGGATGCATGGAATCTGCCGCTGCGCAGAAGAAACGGGCAATATCTGATTGATGCCCTGAAAGATCACCCGCTTGTATTGCATACTCCATTTGACAGTGAAGAACGGCAAAATTCGTTCTGGTGGGCGCCGTTTGTTCTTGATTCCGAGAAGTTGAAAGTTCCATTGAAGCAATTTCTTGCGGCCATGGTTGCGGAAGGGGTTCCTGTCTACGGCCCCTTGTGGCCGGAACTGTACAAGGAAGAAGTTCTACGGAAAAAACAGGGAAGCGGCACTAGCAATTATCCCTTCAATACTCCGGCTGCGGAGAAGATGGATTATACAAACGTGGAGTGCCCCACCGCAAAATGGCTGGCGGAAAGAACACTTTCGTTTTTTGCGCATCCGATCTATGAAATCAGCCACCTGGAAAAATATGTGGCTGCATTCAATAAGGTCGCAAAAGCCTACATGAAATAAGAATCAATAGAAGAAATTAGCCAAAAGAGTCAAGTCAAGGGAAAAGGAGAAGGTCATGCAGTTGGAGAAATTTACCGAGCAGGAAATCGAAGGTCTGGAAAAGAGTGCCCGCGAGCGGATCATTACCCACTGGTGCAGCAATGAGGATCTTGCCAAGGAGGCCAAGATTTTTATCGGCGGTGAGGGCTGTTATCTGTATGACATCCGGGGAAGAAAATTTCTCGATACCTTTTCGTCTCTGATCACGACAGCGATCGGGCATGGGCGCAAGGAGATCAAGGAGGCCATCGACCGCCAGCTCGACGCACTGGAGTTTTTCCCCAATTACCACGACGGTTTCACGGTGCCGCAGATACGCCTTGCCGACAAGATTGCAGAAATTGCCCCCGGGGATCTGGAAGTGTGTTTTTTTCTGAGCAGCGGTTCGGAATCAAACGAGACTGCCTTGCGCCTGGCTCGGCAGTATCATTGGACTAAAGGCAAGGCTCACAAATACAAAGTGATTGCGCGACGGGGTTCCTATCATGGAACGACGTTGGGAACCGCTTCCTACACGGGTTTCACGTCGCTGCGCGAATGTTTCGAGCCGCTGCTGCCGGGGGCATTGTTCGCACCACAGGTTAAGTGTCACGACTGCGAGCTGGGGTGCAAACCGGAAACCTGCGGATTGCGCTGCCTGAAAGCGGTTGAGGATCTTATCAAATGGGAAAACCCGGACACGATTTCGGCGATGATCATGGATCCGTTGCCGGGATCCAACAGCGGCTATCCGCAACCGCCGGCAGGCTATCTGCAGGGCATCCGGGAACTGTGCACCAAACATGATATTTTTCTGATCTTCGACGAAGTGCAGACCGGATTCGGCAAAACCGGCAAATGGTTTGCCTGCGAAAACTGGGGTGTTGTTCCGGATATGATGAGCATCAGCAAAGCGCTAACCAGTGGCTATCTGCCCTTGGGCATGATGGTTACCACAAAGAAAATCGCTTCGATATTCAAAGACAAGCCCGGCGTCGAGTTCCGAAGCGGGAGCACCTATGGCGGCCATACGGTGTCCTGCGCCGCGGCTTTGGCCAATATTGCGATCATGGAGAAGGAACACCTGGTCGAACGCGCAGCAGAGATTGGCCGATACCTGACACAGAAATTCGCTGAACTCAAGGCACGGCAGCGGATCATTGGCGAAGTGCACGGCATGGGCACGCTCTGGGCCATCGAACTGACGGCGGATCAGGCGACCAACAAAAAGCTTGCTGTTGATGCTGGTTCGTTCATCCGGGACTGGTGCTGGAAGCATGGCATGATCTTGCGCAACAACGGAAATATTCTGGTCATTGCGCCGGCTCTGGTCATTTCCAATGAGGAGCTCGACAGGGTTGTCGAATATCTGGATCAGGCCATCCCGGCGGCCATCAAACACTTTGCTTTGTAAAACGGCATAGCTTTAGGCTCCAGAGACCCTGCGTTTACCAGATGGCGGCGATCTTGCTGATCGTCTCAAGAAACGCAGGGTCTTTGTGTGTTGCTTTCCACAAATCATAGTTGGATTGCAGGTTGATCCAGAACTGCGGAGTGGTCTTCAATGCGGCGGCAAAGCGCAAGGCCATTTCCGGTGTAATGCTCTTTCGCTCATTTACAATGGAGGATATCGCCTTTCGGGAAACCTCGATTCCGGCGGCAAAGTCGCTGATTGTGATATGTAGTTCATCGAGATACTGCCGTTTCAGAATACCGCCGGGATGAGAAGGGCAGACCTTCCGTTCTTCAATACGGCAAGCCGGATACACGTCTTTGATTTCCTTGTCATTCATGTAAATACCCCCTCAATGGTAGTCTAGATAATCCACAATTTCAGCGCGCCAGTCAGTCATCCGGAAAGTCACCCGCCAATTTCGGGTGCAGTTCCCAAAAGTAGGTAGAGGCCGTCCAGAAAGGGTTCAGGGTTCAGGCTTAAAATGTGGCGTAACCGGCCCGGTTGCGATTTCTGTTAGCACTCCCACGCCTGAACGGTCTCGGGTGCCCGGGGCAGGGACTACCTACTTTTGGGAACTGCACCCCCAATTTCCCGACACCCACACGGAATAAATTCTGTCGCCATGGGGGGTTAACAAGTGGAGTTTGAAACCAGGCAAGCGCATGTCATCGACACCTGTCGCGCCGTCGAGTGCGGAAAGAATATCTTGCAGCTTGGCTGCATGTTTGGCCTGAATGCCACGCAGGTCGCCAGTTTCATGGAACAACTTCAATCCCTTATGCCGAAAACTGACGATCATTCAGTATTCCTTTCTTTGACAATAATGTAACCCATAGGGTTCCATCCGTCAAGTAACGGAGAAATTTTTTCGCAATGCATTTTTCAGGGCATATAGCAAAAGAAGCCTCGTGCTTCCAAACGAATTTCTTTGGGTTCCCTTACCAGGCTCCGTCTCTCGCGCGCGCCCGGTTAGGGAAAGTTAGCCCCCAAGGAGGGTGGGGAACGGAGGATTTCAGGGTTGCGACTGAAAAATAGTGCCGCAGAAACGATTTTTCAAGAAGAATCATAAGCACTCATGCAGAAACATAGGGATTCCCGGAAATCATCAAGTTTCCTTGTCGCCATGTCAGGATGGTTTGCTTGAGAGAATAAAATTCAGTCAGCGTGAACTCCGATTTCCTTGTCATCATGTAAGGGTGGTTTGCATGAAAGAAAAATCGATCAAAGGCTGATCTAACCTTCGGCAACCTTCGTCAATATGGACTTATCCAGCAGAAACGGGATGACCCCTACAAATGAAATGCCTTTTTCATCCGTGTAAAACGGCTGGTCATCCCCTGTGATGACCAGTTTGCGGAAAGAATCACCGGTTTTTTGCAGAGACAGGGTTTCCTTTGCGCGCTTTGTATCCGACAGCATTTCAAAGGCACTTTGAATATACAGTTTTTCCAATCCGAGATTTACGACGAAATCGATTTCGTGCTGACGTTTTTCTCGTTTGCCATTTGCGCGGGTTTCCACCATCACAACGCCGACATCGACATTTGCTCCTCGACTTATCAGTTCGTTGTAGATGATATTCTCCATCAAATGAGATCTTTCAACCTGACGGTAATTAAGCCTGGCATTGCGCAAGCCGACATCTTCCGCATAATATTTTGATGGATAAGACAGGTACTTGCGCCCTTTCACATCATACCGTTCAGCTTTTTCAAACAGATAGGATTGCATAAGAAACTTAACATATTGCTGAACAGTATGGATATCTGGTTTTACTCCTTGAGTCGATGACAGCGTATCCACCATTTTAGTGAAATTGATTAAACTGCCGACGGCACTCATCAGCACATCGGTAAGATAACCGAGCACAAGGTCATCCCTGAGACCGTTATGTTCCACAATATCCTTCAGATACAAGGTTTTGAAAAGCCCGGCAAGATACTCCTTCTTCGCTTCAGGAGTCTTTTTGAGAACGGTCTCAGGCATTCCACCATATAAGAGGTATTCATTCCATGCGCGATATTCACTTAATCCACTGACTGGAAGATATTCTGAAAAAGTCAACGGATAAAGCCGAAACGTCTCCCCACGGTCACGAAAATGGGTTGGAATGTCGTCGGAAAGCATTTTTGAATTTGATCCAGTCACGTAGATGTCAAGATTGGGAATCTTCATCAAACCATTCAGAACATCATAAAAAGTAATGGTTGTTTCAGATCCCTCCACCAGACTTGAAACTTCTTCGCTCATCTGGATTTCATCAATCAACGCATAGTATTTTCCCTGTTTTGATTTTATGCGGTTGCGAACATAGACGGAAAGTTTTCTTGGATCACGTAATTCTTCGTATTCATCACTGTCAAGGGCGATATCAATGATATGACTTTTCTTGACATGCCCTTTGAGCAAATGTTCCTTGAACAGAGTATTCAGCAGATAACTCTTGCCACAGCGTCTGATGCCGGTGATGATTTTAACAAAGCCAT
>JAQVUB010000271.1 GCA_028699735.1 Lentisphaeria bacterium
AACATATCACCGAAAGAACCTCGTGTTTACAAAATGGGTAATATGGGCCCCATCCGGGAGGAGTCCGGTGCTCAGACAGTCGGGGACTTGCCGCATGCGAGACTGAAAACATCCGATATGGTTCGCAAGGCCAATGAACTGTCCGAAAAGTACACAAAAACCAACATGAATGCGAAGTATCCACCTCGTCCATTTATCGGTCCCGCATTAGAAAAGTCACGCGATAAAATCATGGAATTTTTCAACGATCCCCAACCATAACAAAAAGGAGTAAACAAACCATGGCAGCAGTAACATTTTCACTTGGAAAAAACGCGAAATTGTACGTTGGCGCCGGCGGTGCAGTATCACCATCCACCGAAGTCAAACGGGTTACCAACGTGAACCTCAACCTTACCCGCGATGAGATCGATATCTCCAACCGCGAGTCTCCGGATGTCAAAGTCTTTCTCGCCGGCCAGGCTGACTGGGAGTTGACTTTTGACCTTCTTAGCGATGAAGGAGCTACCGGCCCGTACAAAACGATCAGTGATGCTTACCATGCTGGAAGCGCGGTTAATTTGAAAGCGCTTTCCAAAGCCAGTGGCAACGGCATCGAGGGATCTTTCATCATCACCGAATGTTCGGAAGAACAGCCGATGGACGGTGTGATCAAGGCCTCCGTCAAAGCAAAGCCGACGATCGTTGATGACACCTATCTGCCGAAGAAAGTCACTGCCTCATAATAAGGAGGATCATCGTGCAATCATTCAAGGATAAATCAGGCAAGACCTGGAGTTTTGATCTGAATATTGCTTCCTGGCGCAGGGTGAAATCAGAAACAGGCATCGACCTGGCTGATCTCACCCCGTCGGATGGCAAAACCATGCTGGACAAGCTTGCCGATCCAATTACGCTGATGGAGGTGCTCTATGTGCTCTGTGTTCCGGCTGCTGACCGCCATGACATCAAAGGCGAGGATTTCATGTCCGGCATGAGCATGCAGACCGTTGAATCCGCAGCCGATGCACTGCTGGAGGAGATCGCAAATTTTTCCCTGCCGGCGACTCGCAATCTGTTGATGAGACTGCTGAAGTCCTCGAAGAAATTCGTCGAGAAAAGGAACGAGCAGCTCGAGCAAGCTCTGGCGTCTCAAGAGATGGAGAGCAGCCTGAATTCGATCTTGAGCGAAGTGTATGCGAGCTCGCCGGCATCATCGGAACAGACCCAGGCCCCTTCAGCCTCCGGCAATTGACAATCATGGCGGAGGCACGGATGTCGGCTGCTTGGAGCAGGACAGCAAATCTGCTGTCCATGCTTTATAACATCAACCGTCCAAGGAATGTTTCCGCCATATCACCGGATCAGCTCAATCCCTTTGCAAAGAAAAAGCGCATCATCGCAAAGGCGACGGATGCGCTTTTTGATTCCTTTGAAGACTCTTTCAAGGATCATCGAGAAAAGGGGAAGGGGGATCAATAAAGTCGTCAAATTTTTCCGAAAAGTTGCTTGGGGGAATTTTGAATTTATGCCGCATTGCATGTGCGGCCTTTGCTAAAACAATGGTGAACATGAATACTGCGGTAATCAAGTACGACATTCCCTCAGCATACCAACCAAAAAACGATTGATCTTCGGGAGATGGCAGCTCGATGAAGAAAAATCGCAAGCACCAGCTGATACCGCCAAAAAAAATCCAGCAAGGGATAAAATAGCTCACAGCGTAAGGCAGAGACCCGTTTCCTTCTCGTTTTGGCAAATAACGGAAACAGAGCCACACTTCAAATGCGACAATAAAAAAACCAACGGTCATTCTTACCATTTGATCACCTCCTTATTGAATCGCTGTCCTACTATAACCGAAATTTGCAAGGAAGTCAAGAAATGTCAAACGTAAGCTCTATTATTTTGGGTTCAGCGGCGGTCAAGATCATGCTTGACGACGAAGAGCTTGGCAGCGGGCTGAACCGGGCAAAAGGTAAATTTAGCGCATTTGCCGCTGCGATGAATCAATTCAGCTCGGCCACCACCAAGATATCTTTATTTGCGGTGCCTGGTGCGATCAAGGCCGCTAATGATTTTGCTTCTTTTGACGATGCTATGCGCACGGTTGCGGCAGTTACCGACGAAACAGAAAGCAGCATGAAAAGCCTGACCGAACAGGCTTTGAAGCTGGGTGCCGAAACAGCATTCAGTTCTGCTCAGGTTGCAGAGGGCATGGTAGCGCTTGGTCGAATGGGTTTTAGCGGAAATCAGATCCGCGATGCCATCGGGGATGTGCTTAATCTCTCCCTGGCTACCGGCACTGATCTGGCGGAAGCCGCGACGATAGCGGCGAACAATATGACCGTTTTCGGAATGTCTGCTACCGATGTTAGCCAAATATCTGACGTATTGTCAATAACGGCCAACTCCTCCGCTCAGACCTTGCAAGACCTTGGCGAAGCATTGAAGATGGCTGGGCCGCATGCCAAGAACGCCGGCGAAGACTTAAAAAGCACGTCTGCGGCGTTGGGCGTTCTGGCGAATATGGGCATCCGCGGCAGCCTGGCCGGAACTGCGCTTGGAAAATCCTACAAACGCCTGGCGGATCCGAAGGTGCAGGAATTCCTCAAAAAGTTTGGCATCTCTACAGTTGATGCGGAAGGCAACCTGTTTTCAATGGCCGCGACGCTGGCCAAAGTCGGCAAGGTCGCTGCAGGAATGGGATCAGGTGAACGTATTACGTTCATGGAAGATATTTTTGACGCCAGGGGTTCGCTTGGCGGCGGCATGCTTTCCATCAATACTGAAAAAATCAGCACGATGCTTGATCGCCTTGAAAACAGCCAGGGATATGCCGGCAGGGCAACCAAAAAGAAGGAGGGCGGCTTTGGCGGTACCATTCGCGAATTGGAATCTGCTTTCGAGGGCGTCCGGATCGCTTTCGGTGAAATCGTCGCGACGACCTTCACGCCGATGCTGAAATATTTGAATGATATGTCGCTTGGTTTCATTAAAGTTATGGAAGCCAATAACGGCTTCATCGGCAGCCTGTTGGCGACAGGTGCGGCAATTCTTTCTGTTGGGATGGCTTGGAAAAGTATAACCATTGGCGCTTCACTTGGCAAATCCATGCTTGCACCGATCTTGGCTATGGATAAAATTGTGACTAGTGCTTTCAAGGCTTCCGCAGCGGCAACGGCACTGAAGACTACAAGCACTGCAATGAATGGACTGAATACTGCTGCCGCCGCCACCAGTCCGGCGCTGCGCTCTGTACTGAGTGGGCTGGGCTTAATGCCAGCAGCAGGCTTGGCAACGGCTGCATCGTCAACTGCGGCTGCCGGCGGGGTTGGCATGCTTGGCAAAGCATTGACTTTCCTTGCTGCACATCCGGTGATGCTGACATTGATTGCCATCGGAAGCGCCATGGCCATTATGAAATGGCGTGCGGATGCGGCATCCAAGGCATTGCAGAAACAATATGATGCGGCCAAGGCGGCTTCGGATGCAGCGACCGAAAAGCGTACTGCCGGCGATACCGAACGGCAGTCTGTTGGGGTGAAGTTTGAGCGCATTAAGCAGCTCGAGGAAATGTCTCAGACTGCGCCTCTGGCGGCTGCGCAAATCGAGGAATTGAACAGTCTGCTGGCCGACCTGAATAAATATGGCTCGAATGAATGGGCATCATTTGACACGCTGACCGGAAAGCTTACGGTTGCCGCGAATGCGCAGCAGATTCTAAATGACAAAATGATGCAGGCGGCAAAATTGGAACTTGAAGCTGAATTGGCCACAGCGACAATTGAGGCAGATGCAGCTTTCCGCCAGTTTGAACAGGAAAACCAATCGTTGACCGGTGTCTGGGAAAGCACCAAAGGGATGCTGAAGGGGCTGCCAAATATCTTCTTTAAAGGCGATGGCCCCATCAATACTGTCAATCAGGAAAAGCAGGCCAAGATCGAGGAAGCACAGGGAAACTGGAAGGCTGCACAGATGCGTAAAAGAGCACTTCAGGCTCGCCTCGATGCACTGGCAGCCGGTAAGGAAGGCGCTCTTACCGGAGAAACTGGCGAAACAACAACCGCGGCAAAAGTGGAAGCATACAAACAGCAGAAAAACGAACAAGACGCGAAGTCTGCAAAGTATGACAATTTCCTCCAGTCTATTGATGAAGATGCGGCTGCGCAAAGCGAAAAGAAAGCATTCCAGAAGAAAATCAATGATGCTTCCATGGAATCCCTCGACGCCATGTCAGTAGGAGCGAAAAGCGAGCTGCAAAAGGCCAGAGAGGAATATATCAGCGCTCTGAATGCGGCGAAGGCAGCGACTTCCGATGAGGGCGTTGGAATATCTGCTGGCGAATCCGGAAAACTCGATGCTCTGCAAAAGAATATTGCATCCAGGCAGGAAAAGGTGGACTTGATAACTTCCGCCAGGGACTCGTTTGTCAAGCGCCAGGAATCTTCTGACAGGGGAACTCTGCAGGGATCTTTTATCACCGCCGATATCATGAATCTTCTTGGCAATCCGCAAGGTCCAGAGGAGGAAACGGCGCGTAATACCCGGGCGACGGTGGCTAATCTGGCGACGCTGATTGATGTTGTCCGGCGCAATGAAGGACTGGCATTTTCGTAAAGGAGGAAGA
>JAQVUB010000008.1 GCA_028699735.1 Lentisphaeria bacterium
TCACCGTAGATTCGTTCGTCTACCAGACGACCCGTAACCCCGAGGAAATCCGCGAAGTCTTCAAGCTCCGAAAACAACTCGAACAGGACTGGTGGAAAAAAATGCCGGATTACAGAGCCTATCTCGACTCCCTCAGCAAAATCACCTACAGAAAACTCTGGTAATATGCGGGAAAGGCACGAAAAAACTTGGGGTGGACTGGCGTCCACCCCAAGCCTTTTCGTGTCTTTCGTTGTTCAAAACGCATCCCTCGCTGAGCAGTTTTCCTTGACCCATTACGAAATCCACGGCCCGAAAAGCTGCACAATCATAACCCGCTAATTTCAACCAGCATGAAATCATACTGCGGTATCGCCAGATTTTGCAGATCAACCTTTTGCGAGGTTTCAATATTGATGGCTGGTGAATCTGCAGGCAAGCCCAGCGCAGACCAGTCAATCTGCAGTTTTGATGCTTCTTCTCCTTTGAGATTGGCAACGATCGCCAGAACTTTTCCAGGCCGGCGATAGGATGACACCAGGGTATCCGCCCGGTTGCTGGTCAAGGCCGCATCTTTTTCCCAATAGGGGATAAAGCGGGCATCCTCCTGCCAGCAGCCAAAATCGCTCATCAGCTGATAGATATGAAAGATGAGCTTGCGGTCGATATCAGAATTTATCCGGTCTTTGATCTTAACCGCATTTGGCAAGGTCAGAGCCAGATGCGAGCGGCTCAGCCTGGTGAATTTTTCCTTCCAGTCTTTCCAGGGCGTCGTTTGTCGCAGAATGCCGCCCAGAGCAAGCGATTCCGCTCCAATTTTTTTCCCCAGGCTGATGGCCTGTATCTGATCCAGAGAATAGCGTTCCGGTAATGGGGTTTCTCCGAAATTCGCTTCCCAGCCAAGCTGGCAAGTGGCCAGCGAGAAACACGGCACCAGCAGTGCGTTGGTCATATGAACTTCCAGGAAGCGGGGGAAGCGTTTGAACTGGTGCTGCATGACGGCGATTCGTTTGACCAGTTCACGCAACGACAAAATACCGATCTCAGAATGCACTTCCCCCTCCTCGTCGATGCGGGCCACCGTATCCGAATTGGGTTCCGGCATCAGAAACACATCGTCGAGATAAATACCATGCATGCCATTTTTCAATTCCTGATAATAGCCATAGATCAGATAATCCATATTGGAAGGCACCGGATAGGTACGCAAAGCACCAAAGTATCCCTGCGGTGACACATTCCACCATTCCGACTTGAAGTATTCTGTCGCTTCATCCATGACATAGGCCAGACGCGGATCAGAATATTTCGTCGGAATCGAGGCTTTTCTTCCGGCATGATCCAAGGTCAGCACACGGAAATTTTCCCGCACCTGCTGCAGATGATCCGGATGGTTCCCGGGATTGGGAACGCGTTTGAGATCATCGTACATGGCAGCACCATATTGGTCAAACCATGGCTTCATCAGTGCTTTAGAATCCTCCGGGTGAACCCCGTCACGAATGGCTGCAACCACTTCCCGGAAAAGAGAGTAGTCTTCATTGTAAGGCACTTTCGACCAGTTGTACGGAAAGCCCAGCAAATGCCCCGAAGCGGTCATGACATTGCCCAGCCCCTTGACTCCTTCACCACGCGGGTCATGGGTTAAACCGCGCAATTGGGGATTCACCATTTTGACCGGTGTGGCCTGCATGCCAAACTCGATAGACGCATGATCCTTCAACTGCACTGGGCGATTGATCAGATCCACTTCCAGTAAAACCGTATCCCCGCGACGAATTATACGCATAGCATTTATCTTGCGATCCAGCTTGTATCCATAACTGGAATCCAAAAACCAGCAGAACCCACGCTCAATACCGCCCAGCCAGATGTACGGAACAAGCTGGGAATGCATGCTTTCCTGACCAAACGGCGCACTCCGGATCAATTCCGAACCATTCCAAAGCTCGCCTTCCCCGGACGGCAGCGAACCGGTCGGATTCGTGCGTATCGTATTGGATATAACATGAAAAAAGGGAACTTGCGAATTTTTCAGCGGAATTTCCAGTTTCATGTGAGAGATCGTCCGGCCGGCGATTTTATCAAAAGAGAGCTTGCTCCAGGTGAAACCATCATATTCGCAGAGATGCTCACTTTTCAAAACAAGACCATCCTCTGAAGTAATCTCGCTGTTGTAGCGAACCAGGTATCCGTCGTCTTCAACGGTCGCCTTGCTGACCTTTCCGGGATTCCATCTGAGCTCGCGCCCGTTTTCAACGATTACCAGACGCATCGGCGCAGCCAGAATTTCTTCTCCTTTAGCCAGCAGAGAATCCCATAAGCCAAAGGGATTCACCTTATAAGAATTCATCAGCCCGGTAATGGTATTTTCCTCCGTTTTCAATGCCTTGAAAGGCGGCAGAATAATTCGCTCTTTCCCAAACTGGTTGCCTTCCCAGGCAAAGGTGCGTTTCTCCAAAGTACACACAGACGAGAAATCAAGCTTGTTCCCATCCTGGGCAGTAACTGTAACGGACAGGTCATATTTTCCGGTAATATCAGGCACAGGGATCAGTGTCCGGTAATAGCGCTCCTGCCGTTCGACCTGCTGCTGTTTCCCCCCGCCCACCGAAATCAGTACCTGCGATGGATTGAAGGTGGAACGGAAGCTCAGGCGAACCGCCACTCGATTATACCCAGGATAATACCAGCACGCACCAGAACCAATTCCTTGCAAATCAAAAGTGGCAGTGACGGGATGCCGCCCCATCGTGGCACCTTTTTTCCCGTGAATCAGGCGCCCGTAAAATTGTTTGCCGCTTTGCTGATCATAAAGCACGCTCGAGAACCAGCGCGGACGGTTGTCGTCCGCGTCAAAATCCAATTCAAGATCCAAACTGCTGTTGGGGGGAACGACGACCTCTTTGAAAGCATCAATATTCATCTGCTTCTCGACTTTTCCATCCACTTTCGGATAGAGATAGTGCCGCAGCATGGCGGCCATCACGCAGGCTCGATCCGTTGGATTGTCCGCAGTCATGCGAACCGTCCAGGTGCCTTCTTCAAAATTTCCGATTTCGTTTTGATGCAGGACGGGTTCCGCTTTTTTATTCCAGTAGAGTTTGACCATATTGCTCTGGTCGGAATAGGATTTGGTGGCATTCATGGCAGAGGTACCGAGTCCAGACCAGTTGCGGGCGACATTGAGTTTCAGCAGTTTCTCCGGTTTGCCAATTTCCGCCAAGGGGATTGCCACTTCCAGATCCCACCAGCCGCTTTCAGCACGGGAACCCACCCGCATTCCCTGAATATTCCATTGCGGATTGCTGCCTTTCGGACTGACGGAATTTTTCTGGTCAAACACCACGCCACCGCTGTTAAGAATAATCTGATGAACCGCATTTTCGTCGACATCAGGTACCAGCAACAGTTCAACCGAATCATCATTATATACACGCCCGTCATGCTCCTTGGCATTCGTCGTCAGACCACCACCGGGATCATTGTTCAGCGCCGAAGTGCGTACCGCAATGTACAAAAACTGATCGTCACGACAAAAGTAGATAAAACCACGCTTCCCGGGAACTAAATTCGAGTCCGCCTGAACAAATCCGGCGGATTTCTGACTGCGCTTCCATTCCCCGCTTTCAATGCGCCCGTCAATAGCCGGCGCCAAAGCAGCATCCACCCAGGGAATAAACATCATATTGTTCCCGCGCCAGATTTTCAACAGCCGGTCTTCGGCGGAATTTTCCGCCAGCAGAGTTCCAAGCAACAGCGGGATAAGCAGCGTTATCAGTAAATTTTTCATTTTTTCTCCTGGATTTCCTGAACAGGATGATTAATTGAGATCGAAGAATTCGGTGATGGGGCTCTTGGTAGTACTGCCCCAGTTGAAGTGATTCACCGCTGTCGTTGCACTTACATTCACAACATGCCCATCGGCTGCTCCTATACTGGCCTTAAGTCCATGCCTGAAATGCAGTTTTCTCCCGGCATCATAGTTGACTGTGCCGCCACGCCCGCGCCAGTACAGATAATAAGTCTGCGCCCGGGTGCCAGTGGAAGAATTGTGCACGGAATCCGCAACAAAGGCGTATTGGCTGGGCGGAATCAGTTCAAGGCTTTTATAAAGATTGATATCAGCGCTGTAGGAGACCCGGTCAAGACGCCCGCCGCCTGCATCCCGCATCATCGCATAAAACTGATCAAAGGAATCCAGCTTACTGGAATCGGTCACAGGCAACCCCTTGCAACGAAGCGTCCGGGCAGCATACTTCGCAAAATAGCCATGATTCAGCATATGCACCCCCCAGCTCTTCTGAACAGTGCTGTAGTAGAGGGGAATGAATCCATCGTAATCATCAGCATATATATGAAAAGCTTTGACCACCTGACCTATATTGCTTGTGCAAGTGATCGCCTGCGCCTTCTCACGTGCCTTACTCAAGGCCGGCAGTAACATCGAAGCCAAGATGGCTATAATTGCTATCACGACTAAAAGCTCGATCAATGTGAATTCTTTCTTTCTCATGTTTCTCATCTTCCTTCTATATTATTAAACACACAATTAAATGCTCTGTATTGCCAACCCGATGTACCTAAAAAAAGAAAAAACAGAAACCAGTTCTACTCCTCCGTAAGGAGGCTGTATTGGTCCTGTAAAGTCTCCGGTGCTTGCTCAAGGTATTGATAGGCCGACTCGACAGAAGTAAAATTGCCTTCCCAAAAAATGCATTTAAGGGGTCGTTCAGGGCAGCCACAGCTCCTGCCTGGATTCAATTTCGGCTTGACCAGTATGGGCTTTTGCAGCTTTTCATGATTGCCCGTTACAATTTTTTCAATCATGTGCTTCACCGCCAATTCGGCCAATTCCTGTACCGGATAAATGACGGAAGTCAATGTGGGATTCATGTATTCATTATACACATGTCCGCCAAAACCAATCACCGCAAAATCATCCGGAGCACGGTAACCATGCTGGCGCAGAAACGTCAGCAGTCGCCAGGCAATGTGATCATAGGCACAGAAAATGCCAGTAAAACCATCCTTGATCGCGGCTAAAACCTGACTGTTTCCATCCGGATTGCGAAACAAACAAAGATTCCTGACTTCCGCTTTGCCCTGCAAAGTCTCCTGCAGACTGGCATACTTCCAACGGCCATTGGTGATCTCCTGAAGACTATTCACAATCAGTACCTTACGATGCCCATGCCGCAACAAATGACGCGCAACCAAAAGGCCCGTTTCTTCGTAATCAATGTCAACATCACAGCCGTCATAGCCCAGCTGCAAAACTGGTACCCCTACCCGCCCACGATCATAGGAAGGCTTATAGGAACTGATGATCCCTTCCGCACCTCGAGATATCAACTCCGGGAAATTCGACCCATCCTGATTGGAATCCTGCACAACCTGCAACAACTCGTACCCGCTGGCACGGATCTTCTCTGCTATCAAACGGTTGATCGCCCCGATGATCCCATGCCAGCTCGATACCAACCCTATCGTATAGGTACGATGACCAGCTAAACTTAAGGCAGATACATTGCTCTTATAACCCAACTCCTCAGCCAAACGAAGTATCTCCGCATGCTTCACAGCACAGACCTTGCTATTGCCACGACCCGTCAATACCGAAGATACCGCTTGACGGCTTACACCCGCTAGACGGGCGATGTCACTGCTCGTTATCACCGATCGAACTGGTCTCATCATGATACCTCATTCATTATTAGATAGCACGCGCAATTAAACTATAATTCCCTTTTTGTATTTTGCAAAATACGGGATAAAATTTCCCTTTCCCTTTTATTCTGTTTGCAGTCATTGTTTTGATGCTTAAGTTTTTGTGTTTTTTGTGTTTTTTCGTTGTTAAAGCTATGCTGTTCTTAGGGTTTTCCGATCTGGATGATTTTGAAATCGTATTTGGCAAGGGTAAGTTCCGCCGGGTTCACTGTCTGCATACTTTCCAGATCAAGAATTGGAGTATCCCGGGGCAGCTCCAGTTTCTGCTGGTTTATGGCAACGGAGAAAGCGGTTTTCTCGCCGGTATTGCCCAGAATCAGCAGAATTTTCCCTGGCCTGTGATAACTAGCCATGAGGACATTCGGGGAAGAACAGCTGATGTCCGGATTCTTTTCCCAGCAGGGAACAAAGCGGCAATCCTCTTCCCAAAAACCAAAACGGCTCATGATTTCGTAAACTGGAGCGACTGTCGGCCAGTCAATGTCATTGGGCGACAAACGGTTTTTCCCTTTGATACCATAGGGCAAAGACAGTGCCAGAAACGAGCGTGTGAGGACAGCTTTTTTTGCAGCCCAGTCCTTGTATGGCGTGTCTTCCTTAAGAATTCCGCCCAGGGCAATCGACTCGAGCCCCAGGCGCTCGCCGATCCCCTCGGCGAGAATTTCATCCGGCCGGTAGCGTTCCGGCAGGGGCGTTTCACCAAACATGCGTTCCCATGAAAGCTGTGCGGTGGCAAAGGAAAAACAGGGCACCAGTTGTGCATTGGTCATGTGGATTTGCAAATGCCTTGGATAAAGCTGGTACTGATGTTGCAGAACAGCCAGGCGTTTGACCAATTCCCGCATCACCAGAATCCCTATCTGGCTGTGCAACTCGCCCTCATCATCAATCCGGGCAACCGTATCCGGATTACAGTTCGGCATCAAAAACATATCATCAAGGTAGACTCCGTGCAGACCATTTTTCATCTCTTCCGCATAGGCATACACCATATAATCTAAATTGGAACGAACCGGATAACTCCGCCAGGCACCAAAATACCCGACATTGTCAATCCACCATTCGGATTTGAAATACTGCGCCGTTTCATCGGACTTATAGATCAGGCGGGGATCCGAATATTTGCTACCCAATGATTTCCTGCGCTCCCCAGGCCCATAATTGATTTGAATGAAATTCTTTCGCACTCTTTGGTAATGTTGTACCTGGTCAACATCGTTGCCGGATGGAATCGCCGCGATTCCGGCAAGGATGTTCTGATCATGACGGTTAATAAACTCCTGCAGCTTTGCGGAAATATCTTCGTTCAGCCCCTGCCGGCTCACTTCCGTCAGATAACGCACCATGCTGTAGTCTCCCCCAGCCGGAATTTTGCTCCAGCCGGAAGGATAGCCCAGCAAGCCCAAATAGATGCTCTGGATGTTGAGCATTCCGTCAATTCCCTCTCCGCTGGTATCGTAGCAAAGACGGCGACTTGCAAGGTCAACGGGTTTGACCGGTGTAGCCTGCATGCCGAAGGCAAAGGAATGTCCGTTTTCAAGCCGGACAGGGCGGTTGATAATATCAATTTCGACTCGAAGAATGCCTTCTTTGCGAATCAGCCGTACGGCGCTTTGATCCTTGGCCAGCTTATAGCCGAAGCTGCTGTCGGTAAACCAGGACAAGCCCTTCATCACCCCACCCAGCCACAGATACGGCACCAGCTGCGGATGCATATTCCCTTTTGGGCGAGCCAGCATGCTGCCATCCCATATCTGCCCCTCGCCCTGGGGAATCGCTCCGCCTGGATTGCTGCGAATGGTGTTCGATACAATATGAAACAAAGGAACCTGCTCATCCTTTAAGGGAATCACCAGTGTGAGGCGGTCAATCTTGTTTTCGGGGACTTTGTCAAAACGGCAGTTCACCCAATAAAAACCATCATACTCATAGGTCAGTTGAAAATGCAATTCCAGACCACTACGAGTTGTCGAAACGGCTGCTGCCGAAGCCGAATGCCCGCCATGCAAAACTCGAAAATGCGGAGCCTCGCCGGAAAATTCCTCACCTTTCCCGTCCACAACCATCTGCCACGACATCGGCGCGGCCAGAAGCTCTGCACCATCGGCGACCAGCGAATCCCATAAGCCACCGGCGCTGACCCGATGACTGCGCAGCAGTACATCCACCTGGTTCGACTTTGCTGCAATAGGTGTGAAGGGCGGAATGATGACCGGTTCACAGCCCAGGCGGTTGTTCTCCCAGGGGAATTTTTTTTTGGTCAACGTGAGCAGGTTGGCAAACGATTTTTGCTTTCCCTGTTCATCGCGGATGCTGACCGACAGGGGATGGTCTCCTTCTTGAGAAGGTACCTCGAACAAGCCGCTGTAGTATCCCTTCTGTTTCTGCAGAACAAGGGTCTCAGCACCGGCCGAAGCGGCAACTTCCCGAGGCTTGAGAGTACTGTTTAGATTGATCCTGACCGACACTTTGTTGAAAGAGGGATAGTACCAGCAAACCCCTGTGCCGAATCCACTCATTTCAAAGGTGCCGGTCGCGGGATGATTCCCGGTGAACACCTCACGCTGGGCACTGATCAGACGCCTGAAGTACACCCGCCCGCTCTCCTGATCAATCAAGGCAACACTCAGCTTGCGTATATAAGAATCCGAAGTGTCATGGGACAATAGCAGCTTCGCGCTCTCCCCGGAAGCAAGTGCCTGCGTTGACAGCTTCTCCATCTCAATTTTTACCTGTGGCTTGCCATCCACTTTCGGCCAGCTGTATTTTCGCAGGCAGGCGGCAAGCATGAGAGGGCGGGAGGTCAGGTTGGCTGCCTCCAAATCCACCCGCCAGTTGCCCTCTTCCGGCGCCCCAAGATCATGCATCCGCAAAACAGGGCTGTTTGCCTCGCTGACAAGCGTCAGCATCCGGTTTTTATCCAGATGCGATGCCGCGGGAATCAGCGCCGTCGAACCAATACCATTCTGCCAGTTGCGGGCCACATTCAGAGAAAAAATACTGCCCCCAATGCCAAACTCTGACAACGGAATCTTGACTTCAATATCCCACCAGTTGCTCTCGGCTCTGCTCCCGATCTCGATGTGCTGAATATTCCAGCTGTTGTCCGACTTGTTCGCCGAATAAGAATGTTTGCGGTCAAAAATCACCCGTTTGCTGTTGATCAGCAGATGATAAGTTGTATCCCGGTCGTTTTCCCAGGGATTGAAAATCAGTTCAATCGAGTCATCGTAGTAAACGCCACCATCGCGCTCGGTTGCACGGGTGACCAAACCGCCGCCCGGATCATTGTTCGGAGTGCTCGTCTTTACCCCAACATAAATATGCTCCGCATCCCTGGCAAGATAGATATAGCCACGCTCCACCGGCAATAAACCCTTGCCATTCCGGATGAAACCGGCATACTTGACGCCCGCAGACCACTCCTGTTCGCTGATCTTTCCATCAATCTGAGGAGCTTCTTCCGGGCGACAGACCGACAACACCACGCTGGCATTGCCATCCCAGGTCTCGGAAAGCATCTTCTCAATCGCTTCCGGTGACAGCTGGGCAACAACACTCCAACCCCATAACGCAGACAACAACAGTATCTTTTTCATCGTTCCCGCTTCCTTTATAATGCATGAAGTCCCACAGAACATAAATCCTGACTTTTATCAAACCGGTTTTCTAAAAATTTCACTGCCACATCACTGATAGAATACGCCGACACGCTTCCTGCTCCGCTGGTGATATTTGCCTTCAGCCCATGCCGCATATGAATCACCCGGTTGAGCCCGAAAGAATTTGCCCCGGTCCATTGCACATAGGTCGTCATCTGAGGAGTTCCACTGGTCTTTACCGAATCCATCAAAAGCATATAGGATTCCGGCCTGAGAATTTTTGATTGCGCCGGCGTCGGATTTTGCGGCAAACCGACATATCGCGGAGCAATAATCGTCGAGCCATTGCTGTAAAGCATATTGGCATAATGCTCCCCATAATTGCTGACTGTGCGCAGAGGATATGACGGACACCGCGTCCTGGGATTCAACACCTCCTTCATATAGCCATACGAATCCAAACGCTTCGGCCAGTACATGCTGCCGGTCCAGCTGTCAACGTCACCATAGGCCGGAACAAGAAAATCGTTTTGATCATCAGCATATAAAATGAAAGCAATGTAAATCTGAGACTGATTGCCAATGCAGGTGATCGAACGGGCTTTCTCACGAGCCTTCCCCAATGCCGGCAAAAGCATCGAAGCCAAAATACCGATAATCGCTATAACTACAAGTAACTCAATCAGTGTAAAGTTGTTACAACTTTGACGGGACGGCATATTCATGACTGAATTTTCTCCTCTTTCCGGGCAAATGAACAGGACTCACGTTTCATCAAAACTGGCTTCAGCAAATATTCTTTCCGGGGAGCAGCAGGATTGCTGATCCTATGCAACAGGCTCTTCCACAGCAAATCAGCACAGGAAACGTCCTCTCCCAACCCAAAGGTGGTCAAAGACGGAGTGCTGTAGGATGCTCCAGGAATATCGTCGTAACCGATAATACTGAGATCCTCCGGCACACGCAATCCCGCTTCCAAGGCCGCCCGCAACGCACCAAGGGCAATCTGATCGTCATGCGCAAACAAGGCCGTCGGCAGCGGCCTACTGCGAAGAATCGCCTGCATCCCTTGATAACCCAGTGCAAAGTTGTCGCCACCCAACGAATGGGTATAAAGCCATTCAGGCTGCAACAAAAACCCCCTGCTCCGTATGTTCTCCATAAAACAGCGCGTCCGGGCAGTCCCCGGCTCCCGGGATATGTGCCCTATGCGACGATGACCCAGCTCCACAAGATACCCAAAAACCGAATTCAAAGCATGCGAAAAATCATGAATGACCCCATCAAAACGCGCATCCGCATTGTAATAAGTCACTACCGGAAACGGCAAATCTCCCGGCAAAACCCCCGGCTCTACCGTGATGATGCCTTCCAACTGCTGCGACAAAACCATCTCCGTCGCTTTTTTTTGACCCTCGCAATCCTCCCAAAACGCAAAACTCCCCATGTAACCACTTGCGTAAATCACTTTCTGTAACGACGATAACAACGCCGCATAAAAGGGAGAATACGGAGCAGGAAACAAAATCCCTACTGTCCGCGAACGCCCACTGCGCAAAACCTTCGCAGCACGATTCGCACGATACCCCAATGCCTCCGCAGCAGCTTGTATCCGAACAAGGTTCTTCGATGATACCTTCCCGCTATCACGACTGCTGAACGCATACGCTACCGTACTCTTCGATAAACCAACTCGATTGGCTATGTCTATGATGGTAACACGCTTCAACATCATTTAACCATCTTTGATAATTTACTTGGAACGTTCCATATAAATAAAATAAGCAGGCAATGTGATTATGCAAATGCCAGTTCAATATTTAAGCAAGCATTCATATTGCTTGGGGTAATACGTCAGTGAACCTGGATGGCGGGGGTATTTGGTTGTAAAAAAACGTTGTCACCCGATTTAAGGATTTTTTTATATCCGTTTGCAAACCCATTTAACTGTTTTTCAAAGAATCCCGCAAGTTCATATATTATATTGTGTCAACAGAAGCATGAAAAAAGCACAGCGTGGCATTCGTCCGTATCCCGTCTTTATTACGAGCTGCTCAATTCCTAACGCTCTTTTGAACGCACTGCAAATTCATATGCAAATTTTCCACCAAAGCAACAAACTCTCAAATTTTTCGCGCCTTTCCGAGTCTTTTCGTTGTTAAAAAAGCTTTTTCGCAATATGCAATTCAAAATCACCCAGCAGGATAAAGACGCCTTATGCCGCCAGGCGCCGGAATTCGCGGCGCTGATCAAGCAGGCCGATGTGCAATCATTCGACTGCTCAGACGATCTGTTTTTTGCCCTGGTGCAGAGCATTGCCTGGCAGCAGCTCTCCTTCAAAGCCGCCAGCGCAGTCTTTGCCCGCGTCGAAAAACTGCTCGATCCCATCACTGCCAAAAATCTGCTCGAGGCCTCCTTTGACGCTTTGCGTGCCTGCGGACTGTCCGCCCGCAAAATCGAATATCTCCAGGGTATTGCCAAAGCCAGACTTGAAGGCACCATCGATTTCGAGTCCCTGCCGCAAAAATCCGATCAGGAGATTATTAACCAGCTGGTGCAGCTCAAGGGCGTCGGGGTCTGGACTGCCGAAATGCTGCTGATTTTCGCGCTCGGACGAAGAGATGTACTCAGTTTCAAGGATCTCGGCATCCGCAAGGGCATCATGCTGCTGCATCAGCTCGATTCCCTCAGCGAAGAGGAATTCGAAGGGTACCGCAAGCGCTACTCACCCTATGGCACTCTCGCCTCACTCCTCCTCTGGCAAATCAAGGATGGCGGATTATGCGTCAACACCGAAAAAACACCCAAAGACTTGGGGTGAGCTGGCGCCCTCAACCCAATTTGTCCCGTCCGTGTCCCGTCCGTGTTATAAAAATCTATTATTCGGGTAAAAATGTCTGTTTTTCAGATTATATTTACCTGGATGTTTTCTGCGTTCATCGGAATAGCTATTGCGAAAGGCGGCAGGATGAAATGAAGATTTCAGAAAAGAAAACCGCTTCATCATGCCGGCAAAGTCCGGGGGCTGTCATGGATTTTGCGGCATTGGTATCGTCCATCCGTCAAGTGCATGAGCAGTGCGCGGCTCAGGCGAATCGGGCGGTCAATACCGCTTTGACGATACGCAACTGGCTTATCGGCTGTTACATCCACGAGTATGAACGCCATGGCAAAGACAGGGCGTCCTATGGGGAAGGCCTGGTTGACCGTCTCGCCGAAGAACTTGTTCACCACGGCATCACAGCATGTGACCGCCAACGTCTCTATGGCTATATCGCCTTTTTTCGCACCTATCCACAATTCGCAGACGAAATTCCACCCGCAATATCAACAGTATCTGGGGTTCTGAAAGTCCGGTCACTGACCGGACAATCCGATGAAACTGCCAAAAAGCAAATTGTCCGGTCAGTGACCGGACAATTCATGCAACCTGCCGGGCTGCTCCTTGAGCGTCTCTCCTTCACACACCTCGATTTACTGACGACGTTGGACAATCCCCTCAAGCGGGCGTTTTACGAGATCGAATGCATTCGCGGCAACTGGTCTGTTCGTCAGCTCAAGCGTCAGATTGCAACGCTGTATTATGAGCGTTCGGGCCTTTCGGAGGACAAAGAAAAGCTCTCTGCAATGGCCAGGGCTAAAGCGGAAAAGGCTGAGCCAAAACTGGCCATACGGGATCCGTATATTTTTGAATTTCTCGGTCTGCGCGCCAAAGATGCCGTCACCGAGAGCAATCTGGAGACGGCCCTGGTCGAGAATCTGAAGGATTTTCTTCTCGAGCTGGGCAATGGTTTCTGCCTGGAGGCACAGCAGAAAAGCATCCTTATCGGCAGAACGCGCGGCTTTGTCGATCTTGTCTTTTACCACCGCATACTCAAATGCCATGTTCTGGTGGAATTGAAGATGGATGATTGTCGCCATGAACACATCGGCCAGTTGAACACCTATGTCACCTGGTATCGCAAACACATGATGTCGGAAGGGGACAACCCTCCGGTGGGTCTGCTGCTGTGCACCGGCAAGGACCGCACCCTGGTCGAATATGCCCTTGCCGCGGTGGACAACTGCCTCTTTGTGTCAAAATATCAACTCGAACTGCCCAGTGAGAAAGACTTGCAGAAGTTCATCCAGGAACAATGCAAACAACTGGGCGAAAACATCTGATTGAAAAACATCCGGACAAAAAAACTGAAGTACTCCCCCCTTCGCAAGATGAAGAATTGATCCAACTTTCCTCCACCATAAAAAAATGTTGATTTGAAGCATGAGCCTGCTCCGGCAAAATCCTCATACGCTAAAGACTGCTTTACGAAGTCGCCCCGGAGACAATATGAAGGTTAAGAGGGAATAAGCGGATAGGACGACACTGGAAAAGTTCTAATTCAAAACAACAAGTTCAGACTGCCTTGCACCGATGATACTTGTTGCTGTCCCGTGGCATGACAAGTCTATGTTTTTTCCTTGAAAATAGATGCGTGTAATGGCAGAAGACTCTGCATCCCTCTGAAGTATCTGCGCCGTAGGAGCTTAACCATGCTTAACTAGGCCTGCTACCGTACCCATTGTTCATTTGCGCATATAGGCGGGGTGCAGTTCCCGAGAGGTAGACCCAATCCAATAAGGTACCAGGCTGCCGGTATAAAAAGGTGCGTAAGCGTCCCGCTTGCGATTGTTAATGACACTCAAACCCATTATGAAAACCAATCAAGCCGCAAGTACAATAAAACACAGTCGCCCCATCACAATCGCAAGCGGGACGCTTACGCACCTTTTTAAACCTGCACCCTTTTTGGACACCCACGACCTTTTGGGAACTGCACCCTATAGGCGCATGGAGTTCAGACTTCAGCCTGAAAACCATGCGCTTGCACGACATGCGGATTCATGCGCGAGTTACACATGCGGGGGCGGGGAGCAGGCAATACCAAATCAGAAGCACTGGAGCAGCCGGCTCGAGAGGAACCATACTGACATAACCCCGTGCGGAGCTCGGAGTGCGACGCAACCCAATTGCTATGTGGCTCTTCGAGCCGGACGCATCGCTCAAAAAAATTATTGCTCTGAACCGATCAGCCCGACTTTCTTACAGGTGACTTTGATCGATTTTCCCTGATGACTGGTCGAGTTGAGCCAGGTACTTGGCCAATTTCCGGCATACTGCATCGACCCCCCGCTGGTATTCCTCTTCCTCGTCCACATTAAATATCAATGGCGCACCCTCCTCATCGACGTTATCGAGCAATAATTCCATCGCCGAAATATCGTGCGAATAGGAGTCATAGTTGAATGTCTCTGCGAGAAGATAGGAGCCGAGGGCAGACAAGCAATTCAAGTAACGATTCCTGGTGGTCTTGCCTTTTGCATCAATGCCCAAATCTGTCAGAAATGCCTCGAATATATCCCGCAACGCGACAGCCAGGGCTTTCTCCTTTTCCGGTTCCAATCCAAGCAACCAGTCCTCAATCTCAAAATAACGCTTTTTGTTCATGCGCTGCCTCTTTCCTGTCAATCCCATTGCATAAAGCACGGCTTGTTTTAATAAGACGACCAAACCACCAATACTGTAATCGTTCTTTCCGCTCAAGACAAGAACGTTTTCTGTACTACCCACTCCAATCAATCCACATTATGATGGTATATTGTGTCAGAGCAGCCAAAACGATCTTCTCCGCCAGCCGGAAACGAATAAAGTATTCAGAGGAAGGGTCATGATCAGTAAGGAATTGGATGTCTTTGCCGCCAGCAATTCATGGGAAAAAAATGGGCGTAAAGCGGAAGAACAGATTGCCTTTTATCTGAGAAGGCGTTTTCATGGCGAGAAGGATATTTTCGTCATCAACGGATTGCGTTTTCGAGGCCTGGATCAAACCTTTACCCAGATTGACCACCTCGTGCTGTGTAAATAGACCCCGTCCAAGCTTTTTAAACAACGAAAAACACCAAAAGACACGAAAATTTTGTAGGAAAGCTGATATCCAAACCTGATACTTCATCGCCAAAATTTGCTTTTTGTTGCCTTTGGCTTGCATGACAACAAAATTTTTGAAAGTTACGATCACCATACTGACCCAACTCAAAAAAAAGTTCGTGCCTTTCGTAGTTAAAAATGGGTGATGGGCGCCCGCTCACGCCAAGATATTAAATCGAACATACTTTGCCACACAATCTGCATAATTCGTCAATTAAGCTAAAAATAGCTTGGAATGCTGAATACAGAATGAGCAAACGGAGTTACCTTATTACAGAGCCATTCGTTGGATAAGTTTCTGAATAGTAACCGTACTTGACAATTATAAGCCACAACTATGCCAGATTTCAAATTAATTCATGGGATCTATGAGAATGTAATTACTCATGCGTTGGAAGAACGTCTGGAACGAATTTCTGACAGCTTCGATGTGGAAAAAAGCCAGCTTGATTCCGATGAAAGCGCTTTCGTGTTAGCGTTGCATCTCACCAAGTTGCTGGCAAATTCGCTTGCCAGCATTAAGGGCAACAACCAGAAGCAACGTCAGGCACAGTTATGCAATCAGCTGTTGGAGGTGATTGGAAAGAATGACTCCACATTTCCCGTTGAAGCGGAGAAAATTGTCGAGGATCTGATGTATCTCCTGAAGATTCAGGATCGTGGCAGAAAATCACTTTCGCGTCCTGACACGCCTCTTACCAATGCCGCCTTGTTCACAGGAACCGCCTCCGATCTCTCGCTTGAAGGCGAGCTCAAAAAGGAAATCCAGACCGCCGACCACATTGACATTCTGTGTTCCTTCATCCGCTGGAGCGGCCTGCGCCTGCTTTTGCCTCATCTGCAAGAAGCAACCGCAGACGGTAAAAGACTTAGGATTATTACGACAAGCTATTTGGGTGCCACCGACATAAAGGCCATTGACGCGCTGCAAAAACTTCCCAATACGGAGCTGCTGGTATCCTACGACACCGAGCGCACCCGGCTGCACGCCAAGAGCTATATCTTCCACCGAGATAACGGCTTTGGAACGGCTTACATCGGTTCATCCAACATCTCGGCTCCCGCACTTACGAGCGGTCTCGAATGGAATGTCAAGATCAGCCAGTTCGAATCGACTTATCTGTGGGATAAGGTTTGCGCAACCTTCGAGACATACCAAAACACGCCAGAGTTTTCGCATTACGACGAATCGTCACGGGAAAAACTCGCTAGAGCGTTGGCTCATGAAGCCGGCGGCACTCAGGCGGGAAACAATACAATGGTCTTTATGGACGTGACGCCATATCCATATCAGGAGGAGATTCTTGACAAAATCCGTGCAGAGCGTGAACTTCACGGGCGCTACCAAAATCTGGTCATCGCAGCTACTGGAACCGGCAAGACAATCATTGCTGCCTTTGATTTCTTGCGTGTGCGGAAAAAACAACCGCACGCTACATTCCTGTTTGTCGTTCACCGCGAGGAAATCCTGACAAAAAGCCAGCTAACCTTCCGGCAGATTCTCCGCGATCAGAACTTTGGTGAGCTGCTGGTCGGATCGTACAAGCCGAATAGTCTGGGCCAGCTTTTCTGCTCAATTCAGAGTCTCAATTCCAATGCACTCTGCCGGAAATTATCTGCCGATTACTACGACTACATTATCATTGACGAATTTCACCATGCGGCTGCGGACAGTTATCAAGAGCTCCTGGAACACTTCAAACCGAAATATCTGCTAGCCTTGACCGCCACTCCGGAACGTCATGACGGCTTGGATGTACTGAAATACTTTAACTACCACATCGCTGCCGAAATACGCTTGCCGGACGCGATCAACAAGAAACTCTTGTCGCCGTTCCAATATTTTGGCATCAGTGACTGTGTGGATTTAAGCACATTGCGCTGGGTCAACGGCGCTTACGACAAAACACAGTTGAACAGCATTTTTAGTGGCAATGCCCAGCGCGCCTGTCTCGTGGTGCAGAAAATGAACGAACTTCTCCTGGATATAGCGCAATGCCGTGCGCTCTGTTTCTGCGTCAGTCAGGATCATGCGGTGTTTATGGACGAATTCTTCCGCGGGCACGGAATTCATTCGGCCGTGCTGACCGCCAACTCGAACGCTGTCGAGCGCAACAGTGTGCAACAACGGCTGCGCGACCGCGAAATCAACGTACTCTGCGTCGTGGATCTCTATAACGAGGGCGTGGACATTCCGGAGATTGACACGGTGCTATTCCTGCGCCCGACCGAAAGTCTAACCGTTTTTCTACAGCAATTGGGGCGCGGCCTGCGTTTGAGCGAGGACAAGGAATGTCTGACCGTGCTGGATTTTGTCGGCAATGCACACAAAAATTTCAGTTTTGAATACCGCTTCAGGGCAATGCTGGGAGCTTCGGGGCAGAATGTGGCCGACGAACTGGAACACGGTTTTCCGCATCTTCCGGCAGGATGTCATATTGAGCTTGAAAAGGAGGCGCAGAAGCGGATCCTGGCCAACATAAGTGAAGGCATCAATAACGGGCGGCAGAATATGCTCATTAGCCGCATCGCCACCTTTCAAAACGAATCCGGCAAACCGCCAACTCTGAATGATTTCCTTGATTACCACCACTTGCCCCCAAGCGCGATTTATAAGAAAGCCCTTTTTGCGCGCCTCTGCCAAAAAGCAAATTTGCATGCAAACTTCTCAATTCAGGACGAGGACCGCCTGTGCAAGGGGCTTTTACGCATCTGCCACATGAACTCCGCATACCAGTTGAAAACGCTTTATGAGTTGCTGGGCAATTCCCCTAAGAGATTAAGTGAACTCTCCAATAATGAAACCCGCCTGCTCACCATGCTTCATTTCAGTCTCTGGACGCCAAGCTCCAGCATTCCAACCCTTCAAGAAAGCATTGCCCGCTTGAAGGCAAATGGTCTATTTTATGATGAATTATTGGCGCTTATTGACTATCTCTATGAGCACACTGATCTTGTAACGACCAAGCCGTTGCTGTGGCTTGACCGTAGATTTGAC
>JAQVUB010000272.1 GCA_028699735.1 Lentisphaeria bacterium
GCCGGGGCAGGGCAGGTCTGTCACTTGTTTGATACGTTTGAGGGAAGGCAAGTCCAGGGAGGTGTCAGTCAGCCCTGCCTGACCGATGCCATCCTGCTTGATGACCGCGTTTTTGTAGAAATCATTGCGGATGGTCATCATGTGCCGCCGCTGCTGATTGAGCTGGCCAGGCGCTGTGCCGGCGCCGCAAGAATCATCGCAATCACCGATTGCATGCAGGGAACCGGCCTGCCCGACGGAGTGTACCGGGAAGGGGATGGCCGGGAATTCCGCCTGACCAACGGCGAGGTCTGCCGGCTCACCGATGGCTCTCGTGGCATCGTTGGCTCCTGCCTGACGATGGATGCCGCTTTCCGGAACCTGACCGGAAAATTCGGTTTCAGCATTTCGGAGGCATCACGGATGTTGTCCGGCAATCCGGCCAGGGCTCTGAAATTGCAGGATCGCAGCGGTGAACTGCGTGCGGGGTTGCAGGCCGATATTACCATCCTTGAGCCGGAAACGCAGCAGGTTGAAAGCTGCCTGGTTTCCGGAAAACGCGTTTTCCAGAAAACCCGCTAGCGGTCAGCTGAAAAAAATCATGGAAACGGCATTGACTGTGAGAATGAAACACCCCGCACTACAGAAGACTGACCGGTTGCCAGCAGATGTTACCGGCTTTCAAGGCTGAAAATTGGCGGTATCCTCGCTGTTTTTCCATTCCTTTTATTTCGGGATTACTCCCAGGCGTTGTGCGATACGGAGTTCATGCAGGGATAGTTTCAGCTCCGTCAGCAGTTGGCTGATCTGGTGTGTAATCTGCCAGCGGTTGAGGGCGACTGCCACAATTGCGCGAAAAACGATATCGAGGCGTTCCGGGTTGTTGCGGTGCAGATGCGACAGAGACTCCAGACGCCAATCCGGATTTTCGGTAACTTTTTTCAAGCTGCTGGCAATTTTTATTCGCTCTGCGGGGTGTTTTTCAGCGATCTTGAGCAGTGCCATCATGGAGAGGCTCTGATAATTGAACGCATCTGTTTCCGGAGGGGATTGCCAGACTTCCTGCAACAGCGGAATCGCTTTTCGGTCTGCCAGGCGTCCCAAAAGATAAGCAGCGACATAACCGCGTGCATGATTGCTGTTGCGGCTGGTTTTCGGGCGCCAGGGATCCCGCTCCGCAAGGCAGTTGCGAAGTTCTTCTGCACCGGTATCGACATCGAGCAATGCGAGCGCCTGGGCTGCATGCCGTCGCAAATGACTGCCGGGTTCAGCCTCGGTATAAATTTTCTGCAGAAGCTGTATTTGCCTTTGCGTCCGTGCGGCCCAGATTGCCTTTCCGGGGGCATCCGAAGCCAATCCGGCCTTGATTTCGTCTGGGGATAAGGAAAACAGGGCGCGGTTGTCTCCGGGTGGTACAGGCGGAATATTCAACTCATTGGCCAGTTTCTGGTAAGGAATTCTGCCAGGTGTGCAATCTTGTTCAGCTGCTAATGCCGCTAGTGTTCCAGCGACCTCGCCCAATCTTCCCATGCAGGCATTCATGCGTACGGCATGTCCCAGGTCATGATCGACGCCAAGGTGTCTTCCGGCAATCAGCAGACCTTCCGAACCCTTTTCCGGCAGCAGGCAACCCAGTGAAATCGGAATCCAGAGAACGGTTCCCCACATGGAGGCGCCCAGCATCCAGTCCTGGAAGATGGTACTTTCGAGGCAGAGGTCGTTGGCATGGGTATCGATATTGGAGGAAACCCAGTCGATCGGATCATTGACCTGAAGTTTGTCATCGAGCAGCTCTTGCAGAGTCAGAATCTTTTGACTTCGGATATGGAGTCCCTCGCGGATTCCGATCTGATCTGAGGGGGCCAGAAGGGGATTGGGATTATTCCGGTAATCCTTCTGCAGATGCAGACGGCTGGTTGCCAGCATGACCTGAGTCAGTTCGCGAATATCATATTGGTCGATTCTGCCGGCATCAAAATTGGCGGCTGCGGCGATTCCGGCAGATGTGCGGAAAGCATAGAGGTTGGTGAAAGGCTGGAACTGGCCATCGCTTTCGCGCCCGCCGAAGGTTTCTACGCCGGCCAGGCGTGCAATTTCAGCATCCGCGGAACAGTCCAGCAGTACATCGCATTCAGCACAGAAACGTTTTTCCTGTTCATACCAGACCACCCCTTTGACTTTTCCATCCGTTTGGAGGACTTCGCTGATGACGGCCTGATAATGCAGTTCCACATTAGCCTGGAGGGCGAGGTTTTCTAGAATTTCCCTGCGGTTTTCGACCGGTTGTCTGCCGAGTCTGCCGCTGTTGTGCTGCTGTTCAATCAATGCATTGATTTCTGCTGTCAGGCCCATGGGTTGCTGCAGGTAGTATCCGTAAATAAAGCCGCCCGCCTGCATTCCGCCGGGGCAGGTGTTGCGTTCCAGCACCAGCACCTTGGTGCCTCGTCTGGCGGCAGCGATGGAGGCGATGGCACCGGCCGTGCCGAAACCGGCTATGATCACTTGATATTTCATGTATTCTCCTTATTCAAACCGGCTGACAAAGCAGCAAGGGGATTGGCAAATTGATAACTTCCAAAACGGTTGCCGCACAGGCCGAATTGCAAAGAAGCGAGTTTTTCCGGGCGAATTTCCCAGGCCGAATACAGTCTCCTGCGGGCTTCCGGCCAGTTGCAGTTTCCCTCTAGGGAGATTCGCGCATATGCTTCACCGGGCAGGGCGCCGGAACAGAGTTCCAGGTCGCCAAAACCGCCTTCCGGCAACGGATGATCTGCTGCTGAAAGGACGGCTCCGAGATATTTTCCGTTTATGTATTTCGGTCTGGCATCGATGATCTGTTCGGCCTCCAGCGTTTGCAGCCCATGGATATTCATGATCTGGACGCTATGGGCATCATGCACCAGGATTTCCGTATTCAGGAGCAGATTCAGTTTGCGTTGCAGACACCAGTCACTCAACAGAGGACTCAAGGCGGCCAGATGCAGACGCCCGTTACGTAGAGCTCCGTGGACTGACAATTCCTTCCGGAAAGCCTCTGCTTCAGGATGCAAAGGAGTTTCTTCTGAAACCGTTCCGGGAAAGTAACTCAGTGCAAAGTCCCCTCCGACCAGAATTGCCGGTTCAATCAGCAGAGCTTCCGGGTGAGTTGCGGCCAGTCCGCAGCCATAAAAACTGGCTCCGAGAATAATGCTGCGATATCGTTCAATCATCATGCCGTCCTTTCATGCAGGGTATCTAATTTCTTCAAAGTCTCTTTACTTTACAGTCCGAATGCCGGGATGGCCATAATTCAATTGACGAAATAAACATAATCTGCGATAATCTGTGAAATCTGCGGATGAAATATCCAGGTTGTGCTACAGACTTACAGGTATTTTATATCTTCAAAGACTTTCCGGACGAGCAGGGATGCGGCTCCGAGTGCGGCACTTTCCCGCCAGGAGTCAGATTTGCTGAGGGTCATTTCCTTGCGAAAAGCGGAGAATACATATTCTTCTATGCTTTCATTGACCTTTTCGAAAAAGCGTTCTCCGAGCTGGAGCATTTCTCCAGTCAGGATGACTTTGTCGGGGATCAGGAAGTTGATCTGGTTGGCGATGGCCAGCCCCAGCCATCGTGCACTGTCTGCGATGATTTCATTGAATTCATCCTTGCCGGACGCATAGCTTTTGACCACTTCCGCAAATTTCAGTTTTTTAGATTTTGTCAATGCGCGTGCCTTTCGTTCGATGACTCCGATTGAGCAGAGGGTCTCGAGGCAGCCCTTTTTGCCGCATGCGCATGCTTCTCCGTCAATCTTGTAAACCGTATGGCCCAATTCGCCGACATTCGAGTATTTGCCGAAAACGATTTGGCCATCAAAAACGGTTGCGCAGCCGATTCCGGCACCGGCATCAAACAGGAGAAAGCTGCCTCGTGCCGGCGCAGGGTTGAACCAGATCTCATAGAGTGCTCTGGCATATGTCGCATCCGTAATCTGAGGGGTTAAAGCAAAGTTTTCTGCGAAAAATTTGCGGATATCGAAATAATCCAGAGCGGGGCAGGCAGCGACTTTGCCCAAAATTCCGCTTTCGCCGGAAAAGGGGCCGAATGTCGCAATGCCAACCCCCAGCAGCTTTTCCTCTTCGCATACGCCTAGGAGCCGCCCGGCAATAAGCTCCAGAGAATGGGTGAATTCTTCAAGGCCAAGACGCTCATTCAGAAAAATTTCTTCCCGGACGAGAATATGCCCTTTCAAATCGGTCAGGATGCCGGTGAGCCGATGGGGAGACAGTTCGATCCCGATCGCCTTTTTCCAATCGGCAACCAGTTCGATCTGCTCCCGAGGACGTCCCCCCTTGGATTCAAGAAGGCCGGCCGGTTTTAATATCCCTTTCGAAATCAGCTCCCGGCTGATCCGGGTGATCGCCGTGCCCGGACAATTCAGCTCCCGAGCCAGCTCCACACGCGAAAGCATATCACGAACCCGGAGCACATTCAGGGCGGAAAGCGTGTTGCGCAAACGGATATTCTTTAACTGCAAAAGCCCCTTCGCACACATGCAACCATAACCTCTTTCTTTTCTCTTGATAATAAATTGCAGGAAAGGCAACAAAGCTGGTA
>JAQVUB010000273.1 GCA_028699735.1 Lentisphaeria bacterium
ATTGAAGGGGAGGGCATATTCGAATGCTGCGGGGATGCTTTCTGGAGTGATTACGATGGTGCTCCTTCGCCGGCTGACACTTTGCTTGGGCGCAAAGTCTACCGGTCGATGGCTTCGCGTCCAACCGCCATGCTGTTTATCAATTGCCGCAATCTGAGATTGAACGGTTTCACGATTCGCAATGCCGCGGCCTATACCATTTGGGCGATCGGCTGCGAAAGCGTCCGGATGGAGAATCTGACCATACGCAATCATCGCCTTGGGCCCAATACCGACGGTCTTGACATCGACTGTTCGCGGGATGTATGGATTAGTGGTTGTGACATCAATGCCGGCGATGATTGTATTGCGCTCAAAAGTGACCTTGCCATTCTTGGTCGTGATCAGGCCTGTGAGCGTATTCATATCAGCCATTGTACGTTATCTTCCCCTTGTTGTGCAGTACGGATCGGCTATGAAGGCGACGGAGCCATCCGGGATGTTCTTGTTTCTGACAATTTGATCCATGACAGCAACAAAGGGTTTGATCTGATTTCTGTGCTTCCTGCCCAGAAGCGCTTCGGTATTTGCCACGGCGCAAAAATCGAAAATATCATCTTCAAAGGAGCGGTCATGCGCAATGTCCGGCAGGCACTGGCGGCCTGGAGCGGCAGCGATCTGCCGGAGGATGCTGACAATTACCATGGCTCCATCAAAAATCTGTTTTTTTCAGATCTGCAGATTGATGCATTTGATTCCTCATTCCTTGGGGGGCTTGCCGTGTCGGAGATTGCCCTGAGCAATATCCGCATGCATGTCCGGCGCAACCGGGCACGCTACCGCGGCGAAGTGCCGGTGGTGATGCCTAATGTCTGGGGACGAGGTTTTTTGCCGCAGCCTCTGACCTTTTACCGGGTGGACAACCCGCTGCTCAGCGACGTCCGCATCAGCATGGAAGAATATGGAGAATGAAAAAAGATTACATGACGGATACTACTTATCAATTTGCACTGAATGAACTGCAACGCTATTGCCTGTCAGCCGATCTGGTGAAGGAGCCGGGTCTGCCCTCGTTTGAAATTCGTGTGCGAAATGGACGATTTATGATTGCCGCACCGGATTCCCTCGAAATGCTGTATGGGGTCTATGATCTGGCCGAACGCTTCGGCGGATATTCCTTCTTTGAACCTGGACGGGACCGCTATGACGCTGCCCGCAAAATGCTGCCGTCTGACGGGGTTGCAGTGCCGGCCTGCAAGCCCTTGCTGAAACGACGCGGTTTCATTCAGGAATTTCCCTTCAATGATGAAACCCCGGATCTCTTCGACTGGATGGCTAAAAACAAGCTCAATTATCTCTTGGTATGGATGAAGTATTATGATAACTTGTCTGATCCGCTGAAAGAAGCAGCGCGGCTTCGCGGCATCAGCATCGAAAGCGGCCACCATAATTTCAATTACTGGATTCCCGGACGCAAATACGGCAGTACGCATCCGGAATTTTTTGCCCAGATCAATGGGCGCCGCATCGAATCATCCGATGGCAAAAGCCAGCTTCTGCTCAGTGAACAGCTCTGCACCAGCAATCCGGAACTGCGTGCTGAAATTGCCGCCAATATGCTGGAGTACTGCGAAAAGCATCCGGAAATCCAGACCATATCCCTGGTGCCCAATGATGGTTTCGGCTGGTGTGAGTGCGATGACTGCTCACGCTTCTATGACAAGGCAAAGAAAGGTGACTTTTACAGTCTCTCCGAACATGTTTACAAGGCAGACCGCATTTATCATGATCTGCTGCGGGATATCTCGGCGCGCCTGCGCAAAACGCGCCCCGATCTGCAGCTGACCTTCTGCGCATACATCAACTATTGTTCGCCATCTGCTGGCTTCAAACTCAGCAAAGGGCTTGCAGTGCACTTTGCCCCGTACTGGCGCTGCATCAATCATGCCATCGATGACCCGGAATGCCCCATAAATTCGCACTATGCGGAGGATCTAAGGCGCTGGGAAGCCGCCAAAGACGGCGGCGAAATCAATATCTACGAATATTACATGGGCGTGAATTTTTATCTGTCTCTGCCGATGATCCATTTTCAGGAAATGTTCCGCGAGATGAATTGGTACGCAGATCATCACATCGACGGGATCTTGACACAGTTTCATATTCCCCACTGGAGCGTCTACGGAATGAATTATGCGCTGATGGCCAGAGCTGCCCGTGGAGAAGATCAGGAGGCTGCAATCCCGGAACTCTACCGTACCTTGTTCGGCAGGGATGCAGCCGAAGCAGAAGTCTTCTACGACCGCATCAAAAAGCTGCTGCTGGACATCGGAGCCTGCCATATTCCCTATCCGTATTCGCTGCTCAGTCGTGCAGAAATTGCAGCTTTCCAGGAAGTCCATGCACTTGCCTGTCAGCTGGCAGCAAAGCAGCCCGAAGACCGTTTTCGTGCAGAACTGGTCATCTGGAGCGAATATCTGATCCGCTTCAAAGAACTGTTCGACCAATATCAAGCCGGAACGCTCGATGAACCCGCCTTGGACCGCTTTCTCGCATGGATCCATACGCACCGCAATTCACGGGTCTTCGTCCACGAAAAGTACGATTTCTACTTCCAGGCATTGCGCAAAGCCCTGAAAAATGGCACAAAGTGGCTGCATTTCAACTTGGACTGGGAAGATGATTATATCCGGCGACACAGCGAAAATCTGTTCTGAGCAAAGCCGCAGTGGGCTGGCGCACACAACCCAATTTCTAACAACGAAAAAACACGAAAAGGCACGAAATTTTAAAGGGGTTGTTGTTTTGGCGGATGAGCCTTCGCTGGCAAAATCCCTATGGGGTAAGTTCGGCTGTACTGCCTTGCGTCCGAGGCGACATGGAGCGCCGCCGGCCCCGGCGGCACTGGCATCGCGGTTCGCTTTCATTGGTCGAGACCTGCTTTCCAGCTATCTCTTTTCTACAATCGACAGAGCCAAGACAGAATATTCGCGTGCAGGCTCATCCGTCAAAGCAACAATCTTCAATAATTTTCGTGCCTTTTAGTGTTTTTTCGTTGTTTAAATAGTGAGGTATACAAATGAAAACGAATCCTGTCAAAACTGAGATCATCCGAATCGATAATGGATTGGTGGAGAGGGTGCTGGAGGTTAGCCCGAAAGGCATCCGGAGCCTTTCCATCAGGAACCTGATTACTGGCATGGAATATCTCCGCAAGCCGGTCAACGAGTTTATGTTTTCGGCAAATCAACGCCAGATATGCTCTTTCCGTGAGGGTGGCGTGCGCGAAGTCGATGGCAACCGCGAGCAAATTGGGTGCGATGTGCAATTCCGCTCGGCGACACTGCTCGACCCTGCCTGCGATGAAAAAACGCTTGACGTGGCACTGACCGCAGAGCAACTCGAAATCCACCTGCTCTATACGGTCTGTGAGGGAATAGCCGGATTCCGGAAAAAAATGACCATTCGGAATACCAGTGGGGATGCGATTCGGCTGGAGCGCCTGATTTTCGACGATACTTCGGCATGTCCCGGCGAATGGTGCGACTGCGATTTCTATTGCGGACAGGAAAGTTCGCCGCAGCCGCTCTGTTTCATGCATGAAGGAGACGAGGATATCTTGCGCTGCCACAACCCGAAACTCAACGAAGGTTATTTTCTGGGATCGACTGTACCGGGCGTGTTGCGCTTTTTCCTGTTTTATCCACACTGGGGCAACGCCTGCGTCGGCTACAATATGAGTTCGGCTCCTTTTGCATGGGTGCTTGAGCCCGGCGAAGTCTTCGAAACCGATTGTTCCCTGATGGCCTTTTACCAGGCGGAATTCGGTTCTCCCGAGGCGCAAAGGTCTTTTCGGGATCTGATCCGGCGCCAGCTGCCACCATTGCCGGACAGCGAAGGCATCATGTACTGCACATGGATCCCCTTTCTGAAAAACATCCATACGGAGCTGGTGCGCAATGCCGCCGCGAAAGCCGCTTCGTTCGGCTTCAAATATTTTGTGCTGGATGATGGATGGTTTGTTCCGCCGGAGAAAAATGTCGACCTGGCCAAATTTCCAGGGGGGCTTGCTGAAGTACGCGACATTGTCGAGGGGGTCGGGTTGCGGTTTGGCCTGTGGATGAGCATCGGTACCGATTACGGCTTCAGCAATCTTGGCGACAAATATGCTGCCCGTCAGGCGGATGGTTGCGTCAAACGCCTCGGTTTTGATTATCAGCATTCTGGAACCGTACAGTGTTTTGGCAGCGAATACCGTGATCAAGTTTTGCAGCTGCTGGACAATTTGGCAGCAGAGTATCACGTGTCCTATTTCAAACTTGATTTCAGTTCAATCATGAGCCCCTACGGGATTCTGCCCTTTGGTTGTCATGCGCGAAACCATCGCTATCATCACGATTACAATGATTCATTCAGTGCCATGTACCAAGGGCTGAAACAGGTCCGCAGTGAACTGAAAAAACGGCACCCGGGGCTTCTGGTGGACTTTAGTTTTGAGGCCTTCGGAACCGCACTGCCCAATATCGCAGCACTCGAGTACTCCGAACTGCACCACGTCTCCAATACCTCAGCAGCCAATCCGGCCATCCAGAGCATTGA